>CAZIMH010000461.1:0-2186 GCA_964540155.1 uncultured Saprospiraceae bacterium | reverse complement strand
CATTAGTAATTGGATTATGCTCTATATCTCCTGCCCACGAAGTCGACCATAAATAAGTGGCATCCAATTCTTCTGAGTATTCACCACAGGTTTCTCTATGTTCAGGAATACCATTACTGGGATCTCCTTTGTGTACTACGCCAAACTGAATTTCTTCGCCAGGGCAGACAGTGATACTGCTGGCTGTACCACAATCACCTGTGACTACCGGATTTGATGGATCATTTAGATTATCAGTAAGTCTTTCTTCTCTTGTATTGCTGAATGCTGTGATGGCATCTATTTCAGGCAATCCTAAAAATCCTATCTCTCTAATACTTACATTGAATTCACAATCATCTCCATTACAACCATCTACAAACAGGTAATAGGTTTGTCCTAAAATATAATTACCAGCGGCCAAAGTTTGGTCTGCTGTGGTACAACCTCCGGACCAAATAATACATTCATCAAAATCGCAACTATCATATATGCCTACTTGGATGCCATTTCCAGTAGTACAATTTTCTACTTCAATATCTAGCGTGAGGGATTCTGCGTTAGCCACAAAGGCAAACCAGGACATATTGTGAGGGACATTACCCCCATCATTACACAAGACTGGCGGCTGATCTCCACTGGCATCTACAGGGCAAGGTGCTGGACAAAATCCATTACAAGATTGAAACCCTTCCATTAGATCTACTGGATCACACAATCTACAGCCGCTAGGAAATAAAAGGTCTGAGTCCTCACAAGTCTCACAGAATGACGCATTTACTTCTCCACAACTACCACACTGCACCGTAATCTCAAAACAATACTCCAGTATAGTACCATCACACATATCGGTAAGGGTGATACATACCTCAGTAGTGGTACTACTATTAATAGCAAAATCAATAAGCTCTGGTGGAGGACTTTGGTCTAAGTTCATGCCTACCATCGAACAAGGAATATGAGAATAGAATACCTCTACATCACAGCCTCCTACATAATGCACATCTTCTATCGCTTCCCATGGCCACGTATTTCCGTTCTGATTTTCCCATAGACAGTTAGGCAGCTGAGCTGTACAATCTGGATCGCCAAAATTGATCGTAATATCGTTTGGTGGGAAGAAATCATCTGGACCACTGCCTAACCATTGTAATGGCTCTTGGCTAATTAATGAGGTGCTGAAAAATATAGCTATACAAAAGCTAAGGAATGAAAGTCTATACATCTTAGAAGTTTTAGAGTTCAAATTGAATTGCTCCTAAGATAATCAAAATCAGCTAAGAAATGGTAAGTTGAAAGACAAGAAAGAAGACGATTTCGTGGTTAGATTAAGAATGATACGACTCTGAACGTTTCCAGAGGTCGTATCATTAACACCCTTAATATTGAGAAATTCGTCTTTTTTCTAATTCATTATTGCAATTTAAATCAGGCACGGTCCTTGCACAAGTAATCTTACTTCCAAAGTGCTGCTATGCCAAATGTTAGCACACCGCAATTATTTCAGCTTATAGATAGGGGATTACACATAATGGATTTATGTATATAAAGAGTTTTGAATTTTAGTCATGAAATCATTGCACGATTAAGAAACTCGGTATATTTTTGCATGCGCTATAAAGCACGCTTCTTTAGCTCAGCTGGTTAGAGCATCTGACTGTTAATCAGAGGGTCCAAGGTTCAAGTCCTTGAAGAAGCGCTCTAGAGGACGTATTTGAGATTATCTCTTTTACGTCCTTTTTTAATACCCCTAAGTCATTGATATTCAGGGTGAAAAGGGATAATAAGACACTAGGTTGAGCGGTTCGATACTTTTGGTCCTGAAAAATCAATTTCTCTGGAAATATCGAACCAATGATTTTGTGTTTTATCTCTATGCTTGCTTCTTTGAAGTGATTTCCTAGGTTTTGGACCAAAGGAATACTGAAGCTTAGGTACTTCTCAAAGTTGGTTTTTCTGCTTTTTAGTCGAGTTTGCTTCATTACCAGTTCGCTTTTCTCATCTTGGTACTTACTTGCAAGCTCTTCATACTTAACTGAGCTAATCTCATTGTCGATGAACTTTTCATCAATTGAGTCTATGCGTTCCTGAGCCTTTGTAATAAGCTTCTCAAGCTGATAAGTCTCTTTTAGGATGCTCTTGTCCTCATTTTTAAATAAGTCCCTAACAATGGCTAAATAAAGCTGACCTATTTCATCTGGTAATCT
>CAZIMH010000460.1:0-2191 GCA_964540155.1 uncultured Saprospiraceae bacterium | reverse complement strand
CATCACTATCTATGGTGTCATCGCCTCCTTGCTTCTCAGGACTAAACTCATATCCATTAGGCAAACCAACGAAAAATTCATAAGTCCCAGGATCAGTTATTCTCAAGGCGTAGTTGTCATTGATTCGAGTTGTTGCAGTTTGCCCATTAGATACATTGATGGCTACAATTTGGCCTTGAGGGAGAGCCATATCTTCTGCGGCACTTCTGATGCCATCTCTGTCTAGATCCTCCCATACTCTTCCTCTGACGAATACATTAAGTCTAATATCAGATAACCTGATTTTAAAGCAGATAGATATTTGTTCGCTGACACTTGTTATTTCTCCTTCTACTATGCCCCCAATGGTAAGGTCAAGTTCTGTTATGTTGACCTCTAGATTACTGCAATCTGTGATGTTCTGACAGCTGAATTGATCTGGTGAAATAACAAGATTAAAAAATGACAATTGATTAGTGCCTAATTGGACATCATCTATGCCAAACGATATATTCCGCGTGGAGTCAATATCGGCACCTGTTATAATTAGTTGGTTGTTCTCTAGACGGGCATTTCTATTTAAAAACTGGGAGTTTGTATTAATCCCAAATTCCTTTACAGTTAGAAACTCTTCTAGCTCATCACATACCTGTATAATGCCTGCATCTAGTTCTGACCCAAAATTTTCGAAAATGGTAAAGTCAGCTGAGGTCGTGTTAGAATCCTCATCAAATCCTTTAATAGATATTTTTGAGTTTTCGCAGGCAATAATGGAAATTTCATAATCACCATTAGCATCTGTTTCAGCTATAAATGTTATACCATTATTTTGTACTAAAAGTGCATAACCATTACTCACTGGTCGCCCATCACATTGTAAGGTGCCCGATATTAAGAAGGCCCCAGTTCCTGTGTATTCTAAATCTCCTACATCGACATCCTCACTGAATGGTCCTATTTCATCCGCTAATACCGTATTGCCACATTCATCCTTGATTGAAATTTTAAGTAATTCATCCTTGGGAATTTTGCCAGAGAAGACCCCATTATTAGAAGTCCAGCCCATCCTTGTATTCGCTCTGGAAAGATCGGTTATGCATACTTTGACATTGGGTAGGGGAGTACCTAGTGAATTGACAATTCTTCCTGTTATATGTACAACGGGGAAAGGCGCATCACAATTCCAGAATGAAAAATGACTCACTTGGGCGACGTATCTATCATCCACAAGGTTCGCAGTTCCTTCTTCTATCCAATAGGCGAGCTCTTCATCAAATGACCAAGTCTGTATCGTTTCCGAACTTGTCTGGTTTAGGGGCTCTGGTAGTGGAAAGCTTAGCTCAGCTTCCACGCCATCTCTTAACTGTAGTTCTCTGTTGCCGTCTCTCATTTCTACATACACCATACCATAGGTACTTAGTTGGACAAGCTGCTCTTCAGAATTTATAGCTCTAAGATCTCCAGGCATCACCTCTGCTAATCTGTCATCAGTAGGATCATACCAGTGCCCGTATATTTGTACGTTAGTGGGGGTGAGGGCCTCCCCTGTTAGCTTATCCTCAAAGATGTCGCCAGCAGGGAAAGTCACGGTGGCACCTCCGTTCATCGTGAAGGTGCCTCCTGCGCTAGGATTTAAGGTGCCGATACCTGTCTCCTCGACAAGTATAACTCTCAAAAATGCTATATCATTTTGTTGTGGATAAAACCACTTATAATTATCTAAGAATCCTTCCTTGCTAAATCTAGCCATCCCGCCATCAAATACAGCTTCTATATTCTCTAGCTTGAAATACCCATTCTCGTCTGTGGTAAAATTCTCACCTCTATAGTTAACGGTGGCATTGTCTATAGGATTTCCTTCTGAATCACTCACCAAGCCGTTAAGACTGGTTTCCACGCTAACGAGCGGATTGGGGCTTATTTCTACCTCGCTTGTTGTAATGTCATCTTCTCGGCAAGAGGAAGCTAAGAGTACTGCCAAAAAGAATAGAAATATATATTTAAGTCTCATGTCCTTATTTGTCTGGTTTAAAAAAATATATCTGATTAGTCAACTTACCATGGATGTTGTTACTACAGCATATATCTCTTAAGCTGAGAATTCGTTGCGTAGTTATCTGCAATTTTTTTCAGATAATACCTTACTAGGTATTAACTCTACGAACAAGGATTGAAGTATGTTTAAACACTACGAAATATTATTATATATTTC
>CAZIMH010000459.1:0-2200 GCA_964540155.1 uncultured Saprospiraceae bacterium | reverse complement strand
TGATAGGTGAATTGTACGGCAGTCACCGCTCCAATAAAGATGGAGACAACAAAGATGATCATTAGAGATCCTACGCCAATGTCATACATCTGGCGAATGGTTTCCTTGTAGTACATGCCCCAGTTTTCAGGTAGCCTGAATATCTGACCATGCCAACTTACAAATCGTCCAATGTGAAATAGGATATTACCGCCCATAGTTCGAGGTGCAAATGTACGTCAACTACTACTGTCTTCGTTAATTGCTTTTGTTTTTCTTTATGACCTTAAGTAGACATTAGTGTAAACCAGAATATTAGATGCGGGCACTTCATTTAGAATTGTAGATTACTTGCATGTTTGGCCTTTCTGTAAAGAAATAATGTATCCAGATATAGAAATGATTAAAAGCAGCCATATATAGCGCCGCCTTGGAGTTCAATAATAACCCAGGAATCCATAGTGCTAGGAATCCAAAAACATACATCGCATTGGGAGTAAACCTAAAAATGCCATCCTTAACCAAAGGCATGTCTCTATATCGATCAGGTTGGAAGTGATCTATGCCTATGGCTCTATCAAATCCGAAATAAGTTCTAATAGAGTAGGCTAGATAGAGTGATATCATCCC
The DNA here is from genome assembly GCA_964540155.1 of uncultured Saprospiraceae bacterium. Lineage (GTDB taxonomy): Bacteria > Bacteroidota > Bacteroidia > Chitinophagales > Saprospiraceae > RFSX01. The sequence goes on along the minus strand of CAZIMH010000459.1, from coordinate 1,591 downwards.
AAGTAGGACTGAAATCAGAATAGCCATTGTCTGATTCATCTCTAGCGTAGATCGGTTAGAATAGGCGAGAGCCAACACCGTAATTGGACGCAAGGCAATTAAGAGGGCAAACCCCACCTTGTATAATACATATCCCTTTGCCCCAAAGGTCTTTGTTATATATTGATAGTATAACTGTGAACGCCAACAAAGAAGCACATACACTTGGTGTAAGACTGGGATAAGGAAAGCCAATAACAGCCACTGAGATGTGCTGAGAATCCAACTGCCGTGAAGCACGGTAGGGTCTAAATGGCATACCTTCCTCAATAAAATAGCTAAACCAATAAGTGAGAGTAAATGCCAATGTTGATATCGTAATATTTTCAACATGATTAAAAATACTATTACATATCATAGATAGGCTATTAATTCCACGTGCATTTGCCTTCAAGACTAGTTGAGATTAAATACTTAAGTTCGCAACACAAATAGGTAATAATGAATGCAATCATCACTGGAGGTACAAAAGGAATAGGCCGAGCAATTGCAGCTAAGCTCGCTTCTAATAATTATAATCTGGTTATCTGCTCTAGAAATACAGCGGATCTGAATATGGCTAAGGAGGCCTTAGATAAATTAGGTGCTGGCACAATCCATACGATGCAAGTCGATGTCAGTAAGAAAGAAGAGGTCTTTGCCTTTGCTGAATATTGTAAGCAATCACTCAATCAGATAGATGTACTTATCAATAATGCAGGAGTATTCTACCCAGGTGCCATCTGTGAAGAGGAAGACGGCGCACTGGAAAGCATGATAGAGACTAACTTATATAGCGCCTATCATCTTACTCGCCAACTAGTACCATCTATGAAAGCCCAAAAGTCAGGCTATATAATTAATATGGCCTCTATAGCCAGCTTCATGGCTTATCCTAATGGCGGCTCATATAGCATATCAAAATTTGCCCTCCGTGGATTTTCTATGGTGCTGAGAGAAGAGCTCAAAGAACATAATATCAAAGTAACCACAGTCATGCCAGGGGCAACTTGGTCCCACTCGTGGGCTGGCATGAAAGATCAGTTGCCTGAGTCTCGACTGATGCAAGCAGATGATATAGCCAATTCTATCTGGAATATTATTAATCTCAGTAAGGCAGCTGTCGTAGAAGAGATTATCCTACGTCCGCAATTGGGGGATCTCTAATGTCTGCGTCTAAGTTGGATTGGATCGGGGTAGACTATGGCTCTAAATTGGCAGGTACGACCGCTATCTGTTATAAATCTGACAAGGGATTGGCTATAAGACAATCAGAAAAGAAATCAGATGCAGATGTTTTTCTTTCCGACTTTATAAATGAACATCAACCCTCTGTTGTTTATCTCGATGCACCCTTGAGTTTACCTAGTGTATACACCAGCAAGGGTGAAGATTATTTTTATCGTTCTTGTGATCGCTTAACCAAGGCAATGTCTCCGATGTTTCTTGGAGGCTTAACGGCTAGGGCTATGCGACTCTCTGCTTCTTTTCCAGAAATAGAATTCAGAGAATGCTACCCTGGATATTTTGTCAGGAACAATCCGACTTATTCAGAATTCTATCTCAAGAAAAA
>CAZIMH010000458.1:0-2207 GCA_964540155.1 uncultured Saprospiraceae bacterium | reverse complement strand
CTGACATCCACGAGTTAGGTGTCAAGTTAGCACGAAAGTATAGAATGATAAGAACCTCTTATTTAATTTTTCTATATGGAATAATATTGTCTATTATTCTCTTTGGTGCCTGTCATGCTTTAGGTTTTTAAAACTATTTCCGTGCAAATAATTTTTGTTCAGTTTTAGTAATCGTTTTAGCCAATGTCAGCTTGTGTTGTTCTTTGAAGATAAAGCTGAATACTTTTAATTTAATAATGCTTCTGCAACTCAGAATAAAATAAATTCATGATTTAGGGATATAAGGTAGGGTTATGAATATCTGTGAGTGTTTCTGACATCAGTTTCTTAACATAAAAACTATTTATAAAATACAATCGGCCCAGGAGAGTCTCTTAAATATTACCCAGTAACGATACATTGTATTTGCTGGAGGTTTTATTCCTCTGTCCATAAATTTTTAGAGTAGCATGAAAAACCCTGTTATAATTTATAAAAATGTCTCTGAGCTTCAAGACAGAACTCCTACCCATGCCTTTGTAGAAAATACCGATCTTGTTATTGTAAAGTTCGATGAACAGATAAGTGTACTTTACGGCAGATGTCTACATCGTGGCGCACTCATGTCCGATGGAAGTGTGGTAGGAGATAATTTGATTTGTGGCTTACACAACTGGGATTACCGACTAGACACAGGAGTGAGTGAATATAATAACAAAGAAGTACTAAATAAATTTGGGAGTTGGATCGAGGATGGAGATTTATACCTAGATACAAATGAAGTCATTGCCTTTGAAGAGATACATCCACAGCCTTTTAATAGAGATATTTATTTAGGTAGCTACGCCGATACACATCCAGAGTCCACTGAACCTTATACAAGGTATATCACAGAATTAGCACGCAATGGACTCAGTAATTATGGGCACCACGGTCCGTCTGCTGCCATGGGAGTCGATAGGGACACCTTACCGAAGTGGGAGCACATCCAATTCTTGCCTGCGCAACTATCCAAAAGACCTTTACTAGATGATGAGAAAGTAGTCGCTCGTGCTTGTGGACATGATCATATAAATAAATTTCATTTTGACGATTTATCTACTTTCAATTGGGATATCCACAAACTCACTGGCATCTTATATGCAGGTACAAATCCATAAAATATGAAACAGTTATTACTTCTTAGTCTATTCGCGCTCATTCTGGTCTCAAAAGCTACAGCGCAAGACCTTTCTGGATTATATAATGAATCCATAAAATCTGTGGTTACTATTTATACCACTGAGTTTAAGTTTGCTTCTGATGGGATCAGTCCAAGAGAATCATTGGGGTCAGGCGTAATTATAAATAGTGATGGACTCATTATGACAGCGGCACACGTGATAGAGAAAGCAAATGTTATAAAAATAAAACTTCACAATGGGAATACGTATGATGCTGAAATTATAAGGTCTATTCCTAGTGCTGATATTGCTTTGATAAAAATTCCGGAAGAAGTTCCTGGGTTAGTTCCAGCTAAGATTAATGATCCTTTAAAGGATGTAAAAACTGGACATCAAGTGTATGTAATAGGTGCTCCATTAGGGATAGAGCAATCATTATCTTCAGGATATGTATCTGGATTCTTAAAACGAAATACACTATCCAATGGTAGTATGGCAAGATTTATCCAGACTGATGCATCTATCAATCAAGGGAATAGTGGAGGTCCTATGTTCAATATGGATGGAGATATTATAGGAATAGTAAGTTATATACTTACACAGAGTGGAGGATTTGATGGAATCGGTTATGTCGTAGATGTACGTACCGCCAAAGAACTACTATTGGACGATGATAGCCATTTCTGGTCGGGGTTTGATGGATACTTTTTAGACCAAAATCTAAGTGCTGTGCTTAATGTACCTCAGGAAGCTGGACTCTTAATTCAGCGGGTAAGTAAAAATTCTTTTGCCGAAAGAATGGGATTACAGGGGGGATTTTTCCAAGCAGAAATACTTAATCAGAAATTATGGCTAGGTGGAGATATAGTATTAGAAATATTAGGTTCCAAATGTGATGCTCCACATTCACTTAATTCTATCAAGCAAGAGATACAGGAACTAAAGAGTGGCGATTCTATATATGTGAAAATATTAAGAAAGGGTCAGATAATGGAGCTTGCAAAAAAAGTGGAGTAAATATTGAAGACTGCTAAATTCATATTATCTATTGCCTTCTTTATATTA
>CAZIMH010000457.1:0-2208 GCA_964540155.1 uncultured Saprospiraceae bacterium | reverse complement strand
ATGTAGGCAATCTATCTATGGGTGGGACAGGCAAAACCCCGCATATAGAACAACTCATTCATATCTTATCCCCATATATAAATGTGGCGACCCTCAGTCGTGGTTATAAAAGAAAGACTAAGGGGTTCAGACTCGTAAGACAAACAGATGATGCCATGATTGCAGGAGATGAACCACTACAGTTCAAAACCAAATTTCCAGGAATCCCTGTAGCCGTATCTGAGAGTCGGAATATTGGCATCCCAATGATTCTAAAATATCATCCCGAAATACAAACCATTCTATTGGATGACGCATTCCAGCATCGGTCCGTAGTCCCCGGGCTCAATATTTTACTCACCGCTTACCAAGAGCCATTTTATGAAGATTATCTCCTTCCCATGGGCCGGCTACGGGAACCTAGACAAGCTTATGAAAGGGCTGATATAATTATAGTGACTAAGTGTCCACCACATCTTACAAAGGAAGAAAAGCAAGCCATCACAGAAAAAATAAATCCACTGCCCAATCAAATCATTTGCTTTTCCTTGTATGCTTATGAAGAGGCGTACTACATGTTCGATAAGAATATCAAAGTAGAGCTATCTAAGGATTCCCATGTTGTGCTCATCTCTGCCATTGCGAATGTGGATTATCTCGTCGACTATCTTTCAGAGACAGCTACTGTTGTGAATGCTGTCAAATTTGAAGATCACCATTACTTTTCTGATTTAGAGTTAGACCAATTCAAAAAGATTTATGAGAATATAGGGGTGGACAATGCCTTCTTTATCACCACTGAAAAAGATGCCATGAGGTTAGCCTTGCATAGAGATTTTTTAATGGAACATAACATTCCCATTTTTGTCCTTCCCGCTAGAGTATCCTTTCTCGAAAACGACGCCAGTGTTTTTGAAGAAAAAGTAAAACAGTTTTTGTTGGATTTTAAGGTGTAGCCTTCACAAATAACTTTCTATATCATCCTTGAATTTAAGTTTTGTTATGGGCTGACTCTATGAATTTTTGGTTGTCATCTCTGTATGTTTTCAATATACTTTAACACCAATTAGAAAGTAGTTGTCAGTTAGATGAACATATTCTAAACGAATAAGCCTCCCCCCTCACTTTTAGTCATATACAATGAACAATTTAGTCTTATCGTGTTCCTTATACCAAATGCTTACAGGTATCATACTATTACAGCAAATCACACAAGATGAAAACTAACAAATATCTACTAACGATTCTGGTTGCATGTACAGCAACAATAGCCCTTGCGCAAGGGCCTTGGAGTCAAGGGAAAGGACATGGATATGCCCAATTACTTTATAATACTGTACCATCGTATACGTCCCTCTTTGATGGAGAGAATGGTAGTCGCCAGACTGAAAGAGTATTATCAGAAACAGATATTGCCTTTTATGCTGAAGTTGGGATATCTGATAGGTTGACCTTAGGGACAACGGTGCCCATCATTTCTGTAACTTCTGGTGATAGAAATCCAAGACTACCTGAGATTCCACTACTGCCAGCAGATAACTTGACAAGTTTGGGTAATATTAGTCTACTCGGAAAGTATACGCTGCTTAATAAGTCTTGGAATGTAGCGGTTATCACACAAGTGGATTTACCTACCAGTTCCCGTACAATAGAATCAGGTTTGTCTACAGGCGTTGATGCCTTTACTTTCCAGCCTAAAATTTCTGCAGGAAAGAGTACGCTAAATGGGTTCTTCTATGGCTTCTTTGGGTATGGCATCAGAAATAACAGTCACCATGACTTTCTCAATTTTGGTGTTGAGGCCGGATTGAAAGCAGGAGAAAAAGTATCCCTAATTCTAAATATAAACAGGCTGCATAATCTCGACAATGGGGATCCTTCAGTAGATAGCCCTGCAAACTTAATTACTGGATTCTATACCAGCTTTCAAGAATACACTGGGTATTTACTCAAGCTTTTTGTCAATGACATTTATAAAGGCATCGGTGGTTTCGCTTCACTCGGTGGTGGCGGAGCTGCGGACTCAGTGGCGGCTTCTCCGGCACTTAGTTTGGGTGTTTTTTATAAGTGGTAAGGGTAGGTGTACGGTATAGGGTATATGGTATATGATGTACGGTTTGCGGCATAGGGTGTACGGTACTACGGTAATTCATTAAAACTCCCACTAATTCATACTCCTTATGGTTTACTTTTCACCTCATCCAACTTAATAAAATCTGTAATTTCATT
>CAZIMH010000456.1:0-2234 GCA_964540155.1 uncultured Saprospiraceae bacterium | reverse complement strand
GAGCAGATTGATAAAATGTCTTTGGGTTTGTCTATAGACAGTTCTTAGTTCTATCATTCGCAGATTGACTGCTTCAAAAACCTGCGCGGCAAAGAAATATGGACTACCATATTTTTCTCTTAAGAATTGTCTCTCAAAACTACTAGAAACAACTGGTGGCAATTGAAATAAATCTCCGAAGACAACCAACTGGACGCCTCCAAATGGTCTGGCATCTTCCCGATTTACTCTTAGAAAAATATCGATGCAATCCATCATATCTGCCCTGACCATCGATATTTCATCTATGATAAGTAATTGTAACTTCTTGTAGAACCTATGATTCTTCCGTTTAGTTAGTTCATGAGGGTCTATCATCTTCGGTGGGAATCGAAAAAAGGAGTGGATTGTCTGACCGCCTATATTTAGCGCAGCGATTCCAGTAGGTGCAACTACGGCGGTATTCTTCTTTGTAGTTTTCTTAAGAACACTGAGTAGGGTAGACTTACCGGTACCTGCTCTACCTGTAATAAACAGGTGTTCATCTTGATGCTCTACTAAATCTAGGATAGCATTAAATTCATCATTGATCTTAACGGGTAATTTGTCTTTCAATGCCTAAGCTTGTTTCAGCAAATATATACAGACTGGAAGGTGATCACTATAACCCCCTTGGTAGACATCTCCATCAAAGGTCCTAAATGGATATCCTTTATACTGACCCTTTTTCTGAAGTAAAAAACCCTTCTTAAAAATTTCTGCTTTATGGTAGAATAAACCCTTATCATTTCTATTGAGCAATCCAGGACTAATGATTATTTGGTCAAATAAGCTCCACCTGTCTCTCCATGCATTGCTACCAAATCCGCTATCGTACATAGACTGCATAGGATTATACATTTCAGTATGGTTTACCTTTTTCATTTTCTTCTCAGCTCTAAGTACTTTGGTTACGCTGGAATTATCTGGGTTATCGTTAAGATCACCCATCACAATCATTCTTGTATTTGGATTGGAGGCTTGAAGAGAATCTAGGATATATCTATTGACTTCTGCTGCCCTTATTCTGCCATACTCACTTCGTTTTTCTCCGCCACTTCTTGAAGGCCAATGGTTTACTGTGATGTAAATATGTTCACCATCCAAGTAACCTTCAAATAAGAGCACGTCACGTGTGATTCTCGCGTTTTCCTCATCCTCTTTGGATAGGTCCACAAAGAAACTCTTTACTCCTTGAGGTTCAAATACATCTTTATCGTAAATCAGTGCTACATCTATGCCTCTTCTATCTTTGGAATCAATATGTAAATAATCATAGTTTCTGGCAGATAATAAGGGATGGGTTATAAGATCCTGAAGCACAGAGGCATTTTCTATTTCAGAGACGCCAAGTAAGGATAGACCATCCTGACACAGATTCTTGCCTACTTGTGATACAACTGAAGCCATGCTGGCTATTTTGTGATTATACTTCTCATCTGTCCAAGCTTTTTGGCCATCAGGTAAAAATTCCTCATCTCTCACAAAAGGATCATCTACTGTATCAAACAGATTCTCCATATTGTAAAATCCCACTGCATACGGTTTAAATTCATCCTGCTGTGCATTCAGATTAATCGAGCACGTATTGCTGAATATGCATATTACTAGCCAGAAGACAATGGTTAATAATTTATTATACAATGGAGTCAATTTTAATATAAAGAAACGATTTTGAAGTAAATTAGCAATATATAAATTCAGTATGCCTATACAATCGTTTCTAACATTGATATTTTTTGTTTTTATTAATGTACTTCAGATTCAAGCCAAAGCAATTAAAGGCAAAGTTATGGATTCTGAGACGTCCTTCCCCATTCATAAGGCTGAAATTAGCGCATTTGGCAATTTGTACTTAACCAATCGTTCTGGGGATTTTGTCATTCCGATCCCTACAGATGAGACTTCTGGTGTTGTATCTATTTCTGCTGAAGGTTTTCAAGACTTCGAGCTAACAGTATCACTATCTGGAGATAATAATATAGAATTAGGGATTATTTTTCTGGATGGAGATGAAAGTTCGGAAGTAGACGACAGGTTTGTTATTGATAATAACGAGTTAGAAGCAAATGGCACGGATCTTCAGATATCTAGTCTGCTCTCTGCTGCTTGGGACCCTTTTGGTTCTGTGGCTGGTTTTAATTTTGGGGTGACCAGATTTAATGCACGCGGTCTGAATCAGAATCATTCTTCCATACATCTTAACGGCGTTCCAT
>CAZIMH010000455.1:0-2239 GCA_964540155.1 uncultured Saprospiraceae bacterium | reverse complement strand
AAACCAGTAGTCTATTTATAGAAAACACCAGAGACCATGGAGAGAAAATTATAGGGCATATCGCTCATTTGCTAGGCTAAGCGTTTTATTCTTAAGGTCTAACTTTCTCTAAATCCTCTGTTTTCCATTTCGCCCATCCACGAATCTGCATAAGAAAATTGACAAAGTGCATAAAACTCAAAAACCACAAATCGGTGGCAGCACAAATAAATGTAGCCAATAATTGCCCTACAGCCATGACATAGAATCCGCTGATACTTTTGCGATTGAATAATTCGAATCCCGCCAGAATAAATATGGCGGAAAAAATCTCTATAGCGGTTTTGAGCATAAGCGTCGCATTTTAGTAAAAATACATACCCATACTCGAAATGTATAGGAAGTTTATAAGTGATTGATCTTATTCACCCTTAAATGCAACGAATCCCTTTCTCATCAAATAAGCAGAGTAGGAGAACTCCTTAAAGGTATCTGAAATTATGCTTAATCTATTTTCTATCAAAACGATAGTGGTTTTATTACTGTCCAGTCACTCTATTCTCATAGGCCAGTTTTTCCTCCAATCACAGGCTGATATAGATGCTTTTGACCGAAGTCTGACTACGGCTGCAAATGTGACCATCGGAACCAGTGGCCCCTCCGATATTGAAAACTTAAGGGCGCTATCAAATCTTACCCAGGTAACAGGCACGCTAAGAATAGCTTCCAATCCTAATCTAGCCTCTCTAGATGGTCTCCAAAATATCACCTCAGTTAGACAACTAGAAATCCTCTCTAATGCTAGTCTAGAAGATATTGACGAACTGAATATCACCGAAATCAATGGATCTCTTTTTATAAAAGACAATACTCGCCTACAAAATATAGATGCGATTAGTCTATTAACTGCTATAGCTTCAGATATCGATATAAGACAGAATGACAGTTTAGAAAATCTTGATGGTCTATGTAATGTGACAGACTTTGATGGTGCATTAATCATAGAAGGCAACAATAGTCTTAAGAATCTAAATGGGCTAAAGAACATCAATGACTTTTCACTTTTTCAGATAAATCGAAATGAAAATCTTTGTGATTGCTGTGCCGTAATTGACCTTTATAAAAAAAGCAAAAGGGAGGGAAATAATAATTTTGTAATCGTCGGAAATCCTCCTTGTCAAAGCACTTTTGTTTTTACTCAAGAATGTGATTTCGATTTTTTCGAGACTATCTCAAACCCTTGTATAGGTGAAAATAACGGTGTAATCTCCTTTATTGTTAATGGAGATCAGGATAAGTTTCCTAGCAGTTACTTGTTAGAGGATAAGACTAATGGTACAACAATATCTGGCATTCTTCAAGAGCCAAACTTAGAGATTGATAATCTGGGAGAAGGCTGTTATACAATGACTATGATATCTAACGAAATGGACACGGTGGTTAAAGATGATCTCATATTGTCCGCTGCATTAGGAAATATTTTCGAAGTCTTCGAGGTAAGATCCGTCAACAGTTCTAATGGACTCAGCAATGGACAAATTAATGTGGTTACCGCTGGTGGGACTCCTCCTTATAGCGTAGAGTGGTCAGGAACAAATCTTGGCGTTATATCTGACATTACTAGCGATACCATTAGCATATTTAATAGAGAAGCTGGGGAGTATAGTGTACTTATTACTGACGCTTTGGGTAAGACAATTATCCTCTCTCTGACCTTATTGGATGATGTGGTCCCGATTATTCCTTGCACACAAGCACTGGATATCGTCATTCTGAATGATGTTTCTGGGTCAGTAGATGATATTGAGTACCAAGAGTCAAAGGAGTTTTACGTCAACTTTATGAATGAAATCAATTTAGGATTTGGTCCTGAAGATTCCAGAGTCTCCATAGTTGAATGGTCTACAAGTGTCCGTCTTATCACTCCCATAACAGGTGATATCTCAGAGCTAGTACAATATGCCGATCAGCCAAGAACTTTTAGTGGTGGTAATAATGAAATACAAGCTATGAATTTTGCTGAAGGCTACTTAAGCTCTGTTGCTAGACTTGATGCCGTAAAAGTCATTGTATTCTCCACCGATGGATTTCCACCTTTTGCATTACCTAATAAAGCAGATCAGCTCAAAGCAATGGGGTTTAATATCGCCACCATGCATTTGATAGGACTTTTAGTGATCCAGTAGCCAGAGATTTAATGGCAAATCAATATCAACAACTGTAGTGACAATAATACACCTACTGATCTGACTGATGATTT
>CAZIMH010000454.1:0-2246 GCA_964540155.1 uncultured Saprospiraceae bacterium | reverse complement strand
CCCTCAAAGGACCCTCCTTCACAAATTTCCATTTCTACGACTGCGCCTAACGCATCCAAAACTGTCAAGTCTAGATTTCTAATTGTGGTACATTCGGTGTTAGAAACAATAGTATCTTGATACATACCAGATTCGTTGTACCCTTCAAATTCCTGTCCTTCGCATATGACCATGACTATATTTTCCTTCACGGTATCTGTCGCAGCTATTAACTCTATAATTTAAATTGAGTCGCATCCATTCTCAGTTGTGTAGCTATTGATAAATGTTCCAGAGCCAGAATAGCCTAAATATGCTTCGCCACTACAGAGAAAAATCTCTTTGTTAGATTCCTTACTTGGATGTACCACTAAGTCTAATTCCAAATATTGTCCACAACCCAATTCGCTTATTGTATCCCTGTAAAATCCTGTCTCAGAAAAACCTCTAAACGATTCTCCACTACATAGGGTCATCTGCAATTGTTCTATCTCTGGCTCGAGAACAATTAAATTCAGATTCCTAATGGAATCAAAACCATCAGCGAGAGGGAATATATCTGTGTACTGTCCTTGCGTATCATAACCTTGATAACTATCCCCTTTACAGATTACTTGGTTTTGGTTGATGATGATATCTTCACCCAATGGTGGAAAGGAATCTACCAATGTGGAACTTGTCGTATTGGTGATGATTGGCGGATTAAAATCAAAGAAGATAAAGGCCGTATTTTCTATCTCTGTATCTGGTGGTGTTCCTTCCTTGGCTCGTATAGTATAGGTCACATGACCGTGACTACCGGGCTCGTTAGAAATACTGTCTGGAAGAAAAATATTTTCAAAACGAAAATTGACAATATGTAAGTCATCTGCATCTTGGACTACTTCCAAAAGGCTAGGATGAGAGGTATTAATAATATTGAAAGTTTCCATGTCGAGATTAGCATCCAAGGTGTCAGCAATTACGACATCATCGGCCACATCATTTCCTGTATTTTGAAACCTAATGGTATAAGTGAGTTCTTGGTCCAATAAAGCCAAGCTATCTGGTCTGTCTGGAAAGGGCAACTTATCATTGGGATCATAGGCACAGCGCAGCTCTTGCTCTAAGCATAACTCTTTTACTTCGTCTCTATTGATTATCATAGATGCCCGAGTTTTATAGACTACCCCAATGTCATCAGGGCTATCCACTTCAGGTGCATTTAATTCATATCTAATAATACGATTCTGACCCGGCTCAAGGCAGAAATTCCAACCTACAAAATGGTCATTTATGAATACGTCTGGTTCTTCGAAATAATTTATAGAATCTAATCGCTCATCTATTTCTAGGAATATAGTGCTTGTTAGTTTTTCTGTTCCTGTATTTCTAAAACACAGCATATAGGGTATTTCTCTAAAACATCTGAAAGCCCTTGAGGTAAGATATATTTCAGCTCCTTCAACAATTTCAGCTGGAGTGAGTCCATAGTTAATGGCCATATAAGCAGACGTACTGTCTACTGAAATTTCTCTTTCTTGCGGGCTGGTATATTCGTAGCCTGAATTAAGTTTGAAGTAATTGAAATTGTAAGTTCCAGGAGTTAAAAGGTAATTGACGCCATCAGTTGATATTATTTTCTGTAGCTCTTCACCTTCTAGTTGCACGGAGCCTATTGTCACATAAGTTTCGTCTATATCCTTTATACCATTAACATTTAGGTCATTAAAGGCTCTGATTTGCACAAGTGTTAGATCAAAATCAGTAAAATCAGTCTTCTCGGAATTCATAAGTCCCTGAGCTAGAGTTCCATTGGGCCCTTCTTTATAAGTATTGATAGGTTCCCCAAGTGCATAGATGAATGTTTTTCCATCTTCCTTTTTGTGGACTTCACTATTGGATGAGAAGTGTGAGAAGCCTAGCTGTTGTGCACGAGCACACAGAGCCAGGAGTAGCATCCCTAGAATGAGTTGGCCTTTCATGTTGTTGAAAGTTGATTTATTACTTTATGTGGTGTGTTATGGAAAGGTTACTGGAGATGAGGGTTTTATTTGAGATTCTCTAAGGTCAGATTTTCATTACGCATTTCTTGTCATATCAATATTTAATGGGTTGCCACTGTAGTTTGTGACGACATATAGCGGCACTTAGTAGAAGATTGTATGTGATCAGGTGTTCAAAGTCTTATCTTTTAATCGCCGATTCATTAAGAACAAGAACAACCAACACATTATGAGAACATCAGTACTGTTTGTATTTGCACTATGGCTTAGTTTTGGCCTTAA
>CAZIMH010000453.1:0-2259 GCA_964540155.1 uncultured Saprospiraceae bacterium | reverse complement strand
TCGTCCCTCTGGACTTTTGTATGATGGCAAATCAATCAATTATACAAACAAGAAAAAGCCACACATGCAGAGTATGTGCAGCTAATACTTCTTCTCAGTTAAGAGGAGAAAATATTCTCACGTATTTTTATCGACATCAATTATTCTGAGAACAGCACTTAGTCAATTTGCTGTAACTCATCTTAATTGATGCCAATTATATTCCTCTTTGGTTTTTTCTTGAGTCGAAATAAGGGTTTGTTTGAGAGACAGGGATAGATTGTCGCTCCAATCCTTGTTCTCTAAATATGTCTAGTGTCATTTGCGTATAAGCCTTGTATAGAGTAGGGAAGGCTTGCTTGAGTATTAAGTAGTAGATAGCAGTCATTTTTAAAATTAAGTAATGCCTTTTGTATAAGGGTTAGAGTTTGGTATATCTAAGACAATGAAAACAGCTACAAACACTATACAGAATTCTACAATCTCGCTACAATGTAAACTGTCTTGCGTTCCGCAATTTTAAAATTGATTGGTTCTAAGAATTGACTTAAGAGACTCGTCTTATTATCTTGCATCATAGGAGATTCCTATAGTAATATTGAAACAAAATGGATAGAAAGGACTTTATTAAGAAATCATTGTTGAGTGCAGCAGCCCTCGCGGCTTCTAAAAACCTAATCAAGGAAAAGGAAGAGGCGTCTACTTATGATAAATTAATGAATCAGGTAGGCTTCAATCATTTACCTAATCATGAAACGAAGACAGTGAAATCAGTACTACACAAAGCCAACACCAGAGGTCATGCTAATCATGGTTGGTTGGATACACATCATACATTTAGCTTTGCCAATTATAGAAATCCAGAGCGAATGAATTTTGGCGTGCTTAGAGTACTCAACGATGATGTTGTTGCAGGAGGGAGAGGCTTTAATACCCACCCGCATGATAATATGGAGATTATTTCTATTCCACTTGAAGGGGCTCTACAGCACGAGGATAGCATGGGCAATGTGGCCGTAATAGAGCAAGGTGATGTCCAAGTCATGAGTGCAGGCACAGGCATCTATCATAGTGAGAAGAATAAGAATAGTAATGCAGCCGTCAAGTTTTTGCAAATTTGGATGTTTCCCAATAAGAAGAATGTGACACCCCGATATGATCAGATTAAGTTAGAAAAGACGGCGCTTCAAAATCAGTTTTTCCAAGTTTTATCACCCTCTCCAGATGATGAAGGGGTGTGGGCTCACCAGAATGCTTGGTTCCATATTGGTTATCTAGAGAAAGGATGTGACACCACATACACTATAAAGGATAAAGGTAATGGTGTCTATGCATTTATACTTGAAGGGTCGGTTACTATAGAAAACCAAGCTTTGGAACAAAGGGATGGTTTTGGTCTTTGGGAAACGAAAGAGATTATAATTACTGCGGATAGTGATGCCAAAGTCTTATTGATGGATGTTCCTATGCAGTTGGGCTAGGGCACTTGTGATTATAGGAAATACATTTAGGGCTTCATGAAATCGTAAGCGCCTTTTCTGAGGCCCACCCCATATTCCATATAGGCTTTCATACAGGCAAGAAAATTAGACCATCCTCCAGTGTTACTAATAAGCCAATTAAGATTATCATCAGATAACTCTTTAGGGCCCTCCGTTACATGGACAACTGTACTATGGTCTTTAAATGCTTCTAACTTAATAGTGACTACTGTGTCTGGGTCCCATACAAAAGAAATCGATTTGTTGGTCTCTGTCTTAACTTGGGTAATGGGGAATCGGTCATCAAATTCTGGGAACTTCCAAAGAACTTCTTTACCGGTTTCTAAAGGCCCAGAGCTTTCACTGATAAAGAACTGAGTCAAGTGACTGGGGTTAATGATTGTATTATAAACCTCTGTAGGTTTTTTAAGTATTTGAATATTTGCTTTAGAAGTTAATGTCATCGTAATATCATCTGAGATTTGCATTTATAAAACCACTACTTTTCCTTTCTAAGAATCTTCTCCATCTTCCGACCCCTCGCTAACTCATCTATCAATTTTTCAAAGCTTCTACATTGTCTATATAATTCAAATTCATCAGGAATTTCTTCGATTCTATAACCACATACGACGCCTTTGATCATGTGTGCATTAGGATGAATTTTCGCTTTAGCAAAAAAGGTTTTGAAATCAACTTTTTTGTCTATAAGCTTCTGCAGCTTGGCTTCATTATAACCAGTAAACCATTCTATGATTTGGTGAAACTCTGCTTTAGTTCTGCCATTTTTCTCCAGCCT
>CAZIMH010000452.1:0-2260 GCA_964540155.1 uncultured Saprospiraceae bacterium | reverse complement strand
TTTGCTGTTATCATCATACCTTATCATTAAGATAATAATACAAGATAACATTAATCAGCAGACTCAGATTTAATATACACTACAAATCAAGTATAGTGTAATTCATTTTATACTTCGGTGTCAGCTCTTTAATTAATGGATTGGCTAATGACATCGTAATCCCATTGCTCACCGTCTCTGGTCAATTCGAAATGTAAGTGAGGTGCCGTAGCTAATCCTGAGTTGCCCACCTTCCCGATGATGTCCCCTTTCTTGATGTATTGTCCTTCTTTGACAAGTATCTCTGAGAGATGTGCATAAAATGATTCCATGCCGTGATTATGATTGACTCTGATGCATTGACCGTATCCTGTCTTAAAGTTTCGTGTGGAGGTTATTATTCCATCTCCTGCGGCCACCACATCGCTTCCGAGATTGGCCACATAATCAATGCCTCTATGCTGCACCTTAACTTTTTTGATAGGGTGCATTCTAGGTCCTGGCTTGACCACATCTTTAAGATCGGATGATCTGATAGGACGGAGGGTAGGTAGGTTATTTGCTGTAGATATAGAAGCTGTAATGAAATATTGAATTGTTGCATCCATTGGTGGCATATCGGCAAATTGACTTTTGCTTATATGGTCCCTAATATCATTTTCATCAAATAATATTTCACCACCCAACTCCTTAAAGTGATGTTGGATTCTATTTTGCATATAATCTGTATGATCAGGATGGATTTCTTTCAGCTGACTGTAAGCTTCTACAATCTTATCTGAGTCAAAGAAATTGTCTAATATGATATTCTCTAGTGTGGCCCCAAGCACATAGTCAGATATCGTCTCGCTTGACGTGGTATTACAAGAAGTGACGATGACTAGACAGATGAAGACAGGGATGAATAGGAGATAGGGACGTATACTTTTGTTAGTTGTTCTGTTAAGCATATTTATTCTTCTTTTAAAATTGGATCCGTGAAAATTATTGACGAGTAATAGGGAGTTGTATTGCATAACGTCTACAAGCGCCTTGTCATACTTTTGTGTATTATTCGAAGCATGGTTGTCAGCGGTGAATTCATGCGTTTCTTTGAGCAGTGAGGTATAACGGTATACTTGTGGATGAAACCAGAAAACAATCTTCATAAGCCCCATCACCATTCTATCTACACTATGCCGCCCGCGTATGTGTGCCTGTTCATGTAGTAGAAATGATTGGAGACCGGGTGATTTAAGGACACGATTGTGGAGATAAATATGATTAAAGAATGAGAATGGAAGTATGTCTCTATCGTGAACGATTATATGGGATTCATCTATTTCCACTTTTTCTCCTGACCTATATATTTTATAAATAGTGTATAAGCCTATTGTATATTTAAGTAGCGATATAAATACTCCTAAAAAGTAAATGACTAAGAGTATAGAGCCAATTATATCTAGATTGTTTGTCGATTGCGTTAGTTCAGTTACCGTAGTGCTATTATTTACTGTACTATATGTATGCGCACTATCTGTATGAAATAAGAGCTGTTCTGAATTTTCGTGGATTGTCTCTACCACATTGCCTACAGATGAGAATTTGTCTATCGTTATTAAATTAAATTCTTTTGTCATCGGGAGTAGGCACCCCGCGCAGAAGGTGGCTATAAGAAATACTCTATTGTGTGAGTGCCAGGCATTATTTCTAAACCAAATATGGTAAGCAAGTAAGCTTAGACTCCACAGGAGTGTTACGCTGAGTAGATAGCTAATTATCATTGTTCTTTTTTTCTACTTCTTTGACTATTTCTGCAAGGTCTTCTAGACTGAGGTCATTATCTTCTACTAGAAAAGAGACCATTTCGTTTATGGATCCACTGAAGTAGTTTTTGATAAGACCTGATAGTGAAAATCTGCTATACTCTTTTTTAGTAATGATAGGATAATATTCATAAGTCCTGCCATAGGTTTTATAACTCAGATAGGCTTTCTTCTCTAGCTTTCTGAAGAGACTTGAAATCGTGGAGTGGGGTGGTCTTGGGGGCGGCATCTTATCTATAAGCTGAGATACTGTGGAAGCCCCATGTTGCCAGATGAGATGCATGATTTGTTCTTCTGCCTTGGTTAGTTTATCCATAAATAAAGTGTAACGTCTAAAGCAAATATATAACGCCAAAAGACGTTAAGCAAGAAATTGATAGATTAATTTCATAGATGTACAAAGAATAACCTGCTACGAAGGGCTTATTTTTCACTCTAATGAATGTTTAACTACAATTACCATAATTACCTTTCAG
>CAZIMH010000451.1:0-2261 GCA_964540155.1 uncultured Saprospiraceae bacterium | reverse complement strand
AATCTATCTGGTGGGGTGGATAACCTTACATGTATTTTTTCCATTGCGATTTGATACTGCATCTCTAGGTGCTCTATCATATGCTGTGGCTGGAGGATACCCCACTTAGCAGTCGTGTCTTCTGAAAGATTGGCCAATCGAGACCTTAGACTATCATCATCTATAGAAATATATGGATTCCTTTTTTGAACAAGTGTAAGAATTGTAGCCATCGCTACTAGTTCGTCATTCTCATCGAACATTTCCATATACCACTTGACCACGCCAGCTGGCAGGTTCTTGCCTTTGGTATCTCTATCCATCTTTTCCTTACAGGTCAGCCGCACATAGACAGTATCGTTGTGATAGATAGGTCTTAAAAATCTGCACTCATCTAATCCATAGTTAGCGCCTACAGGACCTTTATTTGGCATAACAAAAAGGCCAGCAGCAGCTGCTAGTAAAAAATATCCATGAGCTGTTCGCTTTTCGAAAATACTGCCATCTAGTGAGGTAATATCTGTATGGGCATAGAAATGGTCCCAAGTGATGTTGGCAAAATTGATGATGTCGGTATCGGTTATGGTACGCTTATGCGTTTTGATAGACATGCCTGGCTGAATCTCTTCAAACTCATAACTGAATGGATGCAGCGGACTCTCTTTGTAGGCAGCATTAGGTTGGTAGATTCCAGTAATGTGAGAGACTGTCGTGGGTGAGCCTTGTATGGCGCATCGCTGCAAATAATGCTTAATGCCTCGCATACCGCCCATCTCTTCGCCACCACCTGCGCGACCAGGACCACCATGTACAAGATAAGGTAGAGGTGAACCGTGACCTGTACTCTGCTTGGCGCTTTCTTCATTGATGACTAAGATGCGTCCATGATGCGTTGCGGCGCCCAGCACAAATTCTCTTGCCTCATTATCATCAGGTGTTGCTATAGAACAGACGAGTGACCCTTTACCCATTTGTGCCAAAGTAATCGCTTCATCAGTGGTCTTGTATGGCATCATCGTACTCACAGGACCAAAAGCTTCTACATCGTGTACCGCAGTATTTTTAAATGGATTCTTCTCTAGTAATAACATTGGACTTAGGAAGGCACCTTTCTCAGCATCTGCATCCATGAGACTAACTTTATTTAAATCTCCGAAAACAATCTCGGCCGTCTTTGCCAATTCTTGTACACGTTCTCTTACTTCAGCCACTTGGTCTTTACTCGCTAAGGCACCCATTCTTACACCTTTCACTTTAGGGTCTCCAATCGTGACTTTATTCAATGCCTTACCGAGTGCTATCTGAACATCCTCTATTAGATTTTCGGGTACGATTATACGTCTGATTGCGGTACATTTCTGGCCACACTTAACAGTCATCTCACGGCGAACTTCTTTTATAAATAAATCAAATTCTGGCGTACCCGGTGCAGCACCTAACCCTAATACAGAAGAATTCAATGAGTCCGCTTCCATATTAAATGGCACAGCTTCTGAAATAACCCTGTCATTAGATTTCAACATGCGACCTGTGGACGCAGAGCCTGTAAAGGTGACAATGTCTTGAGATTCTACATGGTCCAAAATGCCTCTTGCAGAACCGCATATAAGCTGCAAGGCACCTTCTGGCAAAATCCCTGAGGCTATAATATCTCTGACGACTGCTTCTGTAAGATATGAGGTAGATGTGGCAGGCTTCACTACTGCTGGCACGCCTGCCATCCAATTGACCGCGCATTTTTCTAACATCCCCCATACTGGGAAATTGTAGGCATTAATATGAATAGCTACACCCCTCTTAGGCACCATAATGTGATGACCCATAAAACTACCGCCCCTTGAGAGGTCTATACCTTCTCCATCTATATGAAAACTTTGATTAGAGAACTGGCGTCTTAGTGATGCATTAGCAAACAAATTTCCAAAACCACCTTCTATGTCTATCCAGCTATCGGCTTTGGTCGCCCCTGTCATGTAGCTTATCTCGTAATAGCTTTTCTTACGTTTAGAAAGATACAACGCCAATTTCTTCAGCATAATACCTCTCTCATGGAAAGTCATTTTTCTTAGTGCAGGATTGCCTACTTCTCTTCCATAAGCTAATATGCTCGCAAAGTCTATCCCTTTGGTAGAAGCATAATGGATTAGTTGTCCGTCAACAGCATTGTATATCGGACTGCCTTCTCCGTCTCCATCAATCCACTTCCCAGTAACGTAATTCTGTAGTTTCATCTTAATAATATTTTATTCCAATTTTTTCATGTCGACCTTGCGGAGACATCT
>CAZIMH010000450.1:0-2262 GCA_964540155.1 uncultured Saprospiraceae bacterium | reverse complement strand
GTATTTAATCCAGATGCAGTTAAAGATGTCAAACTCTACAAGGGAGGAATTCCTTCAAGGTATGGCGGTCGTGTCGCCTCTATCCTAGATGTGAGAATGAAAGAAGGCAACAGTAAGCAATTAGCTGTGAATGGTGGCGTGGGCCTAATATTCAGCAGATTGTCCGTGGAAGCCCCTATAGTCAAAGACAAGTCTTCATTCATTATAGCAGGACGACGTTCGTATGCCGACATCCTTGCAAGTCCATTTTTAGGCGATGACCTAGGAGATACTAAATTGTTCTTCTATGATCTGACCTTAAAGACCAATTACATATTCAGTGAGCGAGATCGATTATTCTTGTCAGGCTACTTAGGAAGAGATCGGTTTCAGTTTGGAGCGGCCGCAGGATTTAGCTGGGGAAATCAGACAGCCACATTGAGATGGAATCATTTATTCAATGATAGGTTATTCTCTAATCTTACTTTTTACTTCAGTGATTATGACTATTCAATTTCTTTTGGAGAAGACTCATTTGATCGTTTTGATTGGGACGCTAGCATTATGAATTATAGTGTGAAACCAGAATTCACCTTCTTCGCTAATCCAAAAAATCTCGTCAAATTTGGTGGTCAAGGCATTATATACAGGTTCATATCTGGAAATGCTGTTGGGGTATCTGAAGGTGTGATTAGAGACATAAGCATACCTGACAGATACGCCGTAGAGAGTGCCCTATTTATAGAAAACGAGCAAGAGCTAACATCACGGCTTTCTCTCAATTATGGACTAAGATGGTCGTTCTTCAACTTTACTGGCGAAGGGTTTGCTTTCACTTTCGGTGAGTCTGAAGATGGAGAAAGAAGACCAGTTGAGTCTCAAACATTTTTTAATCAGTGGGAAAGCATTCAAACATACTCTAATTTGGAGCCTAGATTTTCTGCCAAATATCAACTCAATAAAACCAGCTCTCTTAAAGCAAGTTATAACAGAACAGCTCAGTATATTCAACTCGTCTCTAATACTACAGCGTCTACGCCTCTAGATATCTGGACACCTGCCACTAATAATATTCAGCCCTTGGTTGCTGACCAAGTAGCACTTGGACTTTTCAAAAATTTCGCAGACAACACCTACGAATTAAGCACAGAAGTCTATTACAAGACTGTTGACAATTTAGTGGACTATATAGATGGCGCAGATTTATTATTGAATCCATTTATAGAAGGTGATTTATTAGAGGGTGACAACAGAGCTTACGGGCTAGAGTTCTTACTCAAGAAAAATAAAGGAAAATTTACCGGATGGTTAAGTTATACTTTGGCGAGAACAGAAAACAGAGTCAATGGTATCAACAACAATGAATGGTACCCTACTAGATTCGACCAGACTCACAATTTCAGTCTTACTGGGTTTTATGAGTTCAATAATAAATGGAGTGTCAGCAGTACCTTCGCTTATATCACTGGAACGCCTACAACTTTCCCTACCAGCAGATTCGAACAACAAGGCTATATCGTATTACATGATGGCAATGAAGGCAGAAACAATGTAAGAATCCCAGATTATCATAGATGGGATATTGGCGCTACTAGAAAAAGCAGACCAAAGCGAAATGGTAAATGGCAAGGAGAATGGGTTTTCTCTATCTATAATGTTTACAGCAGAAGGAATGCTTTTTCAATTTTCTTCCAACCCACAGAAGATAGACCAGATCCTGCGCAGCCTATCGAAACTGAAGCAATACGATTATCTGTGATTGGAAATTTCATCCCTTCAGTTTCTTACAACTTCAAATTCAATTAATTATGATGACGACACTAAGAAATAAATTCTATATAATTATTAGCCTTTTGGG
The DNA here is from genome assembly GCA_964540155.1 of uncultured Saprospiraceae bacterium. Taxonomy (GTDB): domain Bacteria; phylum Bacteroidota; class Bacteroidia; order Chitinophagales; family Saprospiraceae; genus RFSX01. The sequence continues at coordinate 425 of CAZIMH010000450.1, read as the reverse complement.
CTTGACTATGTTCTTTTCATGTGAGGATGCGATTGATGTAGAATTGGCAGAAGTAGATGCACAATTTGTGGTAGATGCATGGTTACATGACATGGATGATAGAATCCCTGAAGTACGCATAGGTCTATCACAACCCTTCTTCGACTCTTCTTTTCAGGAATCCTTAGAAAATGCTATTGTCACCATTACGAATGGAGATAATACCACTTATTCATTAGTCTACAGCAGCATTAGCCAATCATATCAATTGACTAGCGAGGACTTACTCTTATGGAGGGAAGAACCCATTGGGCAAACGTTTGCTTTAAATATTGACATCGATGGTGTTATGCTAACTGCTCAGAATGAAAAATTCAGAGTACCAGAGATAGATTCTATTTTGCAAGAACTGAGGACTGATGATCCGTTTGTAGATGATGGTATCT
>CAZIMH010000449.1:0-2262 GCA_964540155.1 uncultured Saprospiraceae bacterium | reverse complement strand
TGAAGACTATGGAGCTACATGGTGTCAATCTTACTCAGACTGAGGAGGACAAGCCGAAAGTGGTCAGTGAGGATGCACCACTATTCGGGAAGACGATTCTTTTTACTGGAAGTCTACAGACGATGTCTCGCAAGGTGGCTCAAACAAAAGCTGAAGAAGCAGGTGCCAAAAATATTTCTGGTGTTAGTTCTAAGTTGAACATTCTGGTTGTAGGAGAAAAGGCAGGGAGCAAACTCAAGAAAGCACAAGCGCTTGGCACAGTACAGATTATGACTGAAGAGGAATTCAATGTGGTGATTGGCGGTTAATAATTAATCAAGTTGATGGTGCACCTTGGTATTTGATAGCTTCTGGTTTGGTAATCAATAAATTGCAGAGCCCAGAAATAATCAGGCAAACACCTGCGAGGAGCATTGTATTAATTATCGCATCACCAAAGAAAGTCTTGTAGAGAAAATTAACGCCACCTAAGGAAGCTACAATTTGAGGTATCACAATGAACATATTGAATAGACCCATATAAACTCCCATCTTCTTTGGATTAATTGTACTCGAGAGCATCGCATAGGGCATAGAAAGTATGCTTCCCCAAGAAATACCTATGAAGGCAAAGCAGAGATTGAGCATAGATTCATTGTTGGTCTTTAACATTAAGAAGAAACCTACCCCGCCCATAAACAGACTAATCATATGCACCCACTTCCTATTGAGGTTATATTTTCGAGAAACAAAGGTTAGAATAAATGCAAAAATCATAGAGGTCAATCCATAGTAAGCAAATGCAGAACTCACAGAGTCAGCGGCATTATTGTAGGCTAAGTCTGCAGCTGCATAGGCAGTAGCTGACATCGCAGAACTGTCTGGTTTTGGTGCATTGAAAACAAATTCTGTAAGCGCAGGTGTGGCCATACTCCAAAGTGTAAAAAATGCGAACCAAGAAAAAAACTGAACGATGCCCAGCTTGAGCATTGTGCTCGGCATATTCATAATGTTATTAAGAATTTCCTTAACGCCTTTTAAAAATCCAGCTGAGGCTTTCTTTTCTCTTTCGAAAGCGGCCATATCTTCTGGCGGATACTCCTTAGTCGTTAATATTGTATAAAGAATAGAAATGATATAAACGATACCTCCTATGAGGAAGGACATCTTGACATTGTCTGGGATAACATTAACAGCGGCCTCGTTACTGACTCCCATACCTGTTAGAAATTTGGGTAACTGACTCGCAATCCAAGTACCTATACCAATGATTAAAGCCTGAACAATAAATCCTTGCGACCTTTGAGACTCAGGTAGTAAATCTGCAACCAGTGCCCGGAAAGGTTCCATACTGATATTGATAGAAGCATCTAAAATGAAAAGACCGCCTACTGCCATCCACAGCAAGGATGAGTAGGGCATAAAGATTAAAGTAAACGAAGCAAGTATGGCCCCAACAAGGAAATAGGGCTTCCGTCTTCCGAAGCGAGGACTCCAGGTTCTATCACTCATATAACCAATAATTGGTTGGACTATAAGGCCTGCAAGAGGCGCAAAGATCCAGAGCATAGGTAGTTCATCTTTACTAGCTCCTAAGGTTTGGAAAATCCGAGACATAGAACCCCCTTGCAAAGCAAAGGCAAATTGAATACCAATAAAACCGATACTCATATTCCATATGCTCAGAAAATCGAGCTCCTTTTTTCTATTCATTACAGTTAGTTGTCGTGGTTAGCTTATCAATCTATGAGGAAAGGAGGTAGTATTGCCAAGGTTCTAAAGCCAGCGCTGTCTGCTCCTTCCAATTGATTTGCTGTCCTGTCATCACATCCTTACCAGTCATCTTCTGAGGGATGGTAATGGATTGTCTTTTGTCAGATAGATTAAAGACGCCGATAACTTTATCTCCATTCTTTTCTCTATCGAACACATACACGTCAGGGTGATCTAATAATTTTTTCAATTTCCCGCCATAGTCTCCGTTCCACAACGCTTGGTTATCATGTTTTAATTTTAGTAGTCTCGAGTAGAAATCAGCATAAGCGTACTCCTTAAAACCAATATCATCTTTTTCGAAAAATTCCAATCGCTTACGCATAGGTTCTTCTTGCCCGCCATATAAAAGAGGCATTCCATCATAAGTGAAAGCTAACGCTGCCAGTGTAAGATGCGCCTCACCCATCCGTTCAAATACGGTACCAGCCCAAGTGTTCTCATCATGATTGGACGTGAACTGCATACCCATTCCTTTGGTGAATTTTTTATCTTCTTCTGCCCAGGCAT
>CAZIMH010000448.1:0-2266 GCA_964540155.1 uncultured Saprospiraceae bacterium | reverse complement strand
GGCCGCGGTCTAACTAGGTGCCATCACAGTCAAATATGACTAAATCATAGTCATGAATGCTATACGCTTCTATTGCTTTTGTCTTCATGGTTAATTCTAATAGGTACACAAAGTTGACAATTAATTTACCTTTGGTAGTGATATTATTGTGAGTAAGACAGAATTATCCAGACTATGAAGAGAACAATTGTATTATTATCCATCATGGCTGCGCTTGGGGCAGTTTATTTCTTTACCCTTGATACAGATGACAAGTCAACAATCAGTACAGCGGATAGAGATTTTATTACGAAAGATATTTCTGAGGTTGGCACTATCACAATAAAATCTACAGGCAGACCTCAGTTTCATTTAAGTAAAGTAAAGGATTTATGGTACTTGAATAATAGTCATAGGGCTAATGAGAATATCGTTAGAAATATGATAGGGGCACTAAAAGTGATGCAAATACAATACATTCCTTCTAAAGCTGAAAATCAGACAGCGCTTGAGAGAATGAAAATGCATGGCATAGAGATTAAGACTTATGACCACTCTGGAAAGCTACTCACAGATTTTGTTCTAGGTACAAATACCAATACTGAATATGGGACCTATTTCAGGAAATCGGATTCTAACCAGTGCTATGTTATGGAAATTCCTTCCAGACCTGGTGGCTTAAGAAATTACTTCACACAATCTTATGAGCAATTCCGTGATGCAACTGTTTTTAGTTATGATCACAAAGACATTACAAGTATCAAAATGACCTATCCTAAGGATACTAGGAATTCATTTCAAATTACCCAAAAGGGGAGCCAAAGAAAATTATTAAACCATGCTGGCGCAGAAGTCGAATCCAATGAAAATGTAGTAGACGCATTTTTAAAAGACTTTGTTTACCTAAAAGCGGAATGGTTGAAAAATGGACATGTGGATAAGGATACTGTTTCTAGCTATACCCCTTTTGCACAATTACAGATTGAGAGCAGCAAGCAAGACCCAGTAGGTATCTCTATCTATTCATTATTGGATTTACAAGATAGAGGTGTATTCACCAGATCGGTAGATGATATCTCAGAACGACATGAAAAATTCTATACTTTGACTAGTAATGGGGACTTCTATAGAGTGCGACTTCCATTCATTAGTCCATTTCTCAAGAAAGTGGATTACTTTTATACAGAATAGAAATCAATTGCACTAACGCTAATGAAATCATCACCAAGTAAAAGTATCCTAACTCTCATAGTGATGATTTGTGTCACTATAGTTTTTTCGTCGTACACGCCTTGGGGCTTCTATGGTCATAAGCTCATTAATAAAATGGCCGTTTTTACTTTGCCACAGGATGTGCTCGTTTTCTACAAAAAGCATATCCACTATGTAAGTGAGCATGCTGTAGATCCAGATAAAAGAAGGTATGCTCTCAAGAACGAAGCTTACAGACATTATATAGACTTAGACCATTGGGGTGAGTTTCCTTTTGATAATGTACCTAGAAATTTTAAGTCTGCCATCCTTAAGCATGCAGAAGTCATAGGTGTAAATCCTGGAAATGATACAACCAATCTGACGCTGAAGATAACAGACATAGAGGGCTTCTATGATGAGTTTATCTACTTAGACCAATATTCAGTGGTCGTTGATATAGATCCTAGTAAAGCTGTGCCATATATATCTGGAGGTAATGAATATGGAGAAATCATTTTCCAAAATCACTTTACGGAGTACGGGGTTTTGCCTTACTTTTTAGAACACTATTATAATAGGTTAGTCAGAGCTTTCGAATCGGGTGATGAAGAAAGGATTCTGAAACTAAGCGCTGATATAGGCCACTATATATCAGATGCCCATGTCCCCTTACACACCACTGAAAACTACAATGGACAACTTACTAATCAGCTAGGCATACATGCATTTTGGGAGAGCAGGCTGCCAGAATTATACGCCGAGTCGGAGTATGATATGTTAGTGGGTAAGGCACTTTATATTGAGAATAAGCGAACTTATTTTTGGGATGTCGTTCTAGATAGTCATAGTCTTTTAGAACAGGTGTTGGTAGAAGAACAGAAACTGCAGAAATCATTTCCTGAGGATAGACAATATTGTTTTGATAAGCGTGGAGATAATACGGTAAGGACTCAGTGTCCAGAATATGCTGAAGCGTACCATCAAGCACTTGGTGGTATGGTGGAAGAACGCATGCGTGATGCAATTCTTGCCACAGGTAGTGTATGGTATTCTGCTTGGATAGATGCTGGACAACCAGATTTAGATAGGATAG
>CAZIMH010000447.1:0-2267 GCA_964540155.1 uncultured Saprospiraceae bacterium | reverse complement strand
CATGGCTCATTCTTAGTTCTCCACAATTATGAGATCTGTACATATTTGAATTTTATTTAGTTGGCCAATTAGGCCTGATTTTATGTATGCAAATTTAATGTAATATTAGGAATGGTAAATATTATGAAAAATGGGCCTTTCCAAAGGAAGGTTTGTATTATTTGAACGAACTTATATCTTCACAATCTGTTAACTATTAAATGGGCAAGTATTGATTATCTCCACAATCTCATGTGACATACTGAATCACATATTCTCATAGATGTCACAAAAAACCATAGACATTATAAAGGCTCCAGTAGCTGAAGAACTCAAGGGTTTTGAAAGTCATTTTCGCCAATCTATGAAATCCAGTGTGGCGTTGCTAGACAAAATCATGTATTACATTGTCAAGCGAAAAGGCAAGCAGATAAGGCCTATCATGGTTTTTCTAAGTGCAAAGATTTGGGGAACACCTTCGGAGAGCACCTTTAGAGCGGCTTCATTTATCGAATTACTACATACGGCTACCCTAGTACATGATGACGTAGTAGATGACGCCTACCAGAGACGTGGGTTCTTTTCTATTAATGCTTTATGGAAGAATAAAATTGCGGTGCTTGTCGGTGATTACCTTCTGAGCAAAGGTCTATTATTAGCCCTGGAGAATAAAGAATATCAGCAATTACATATTGTATCCAAAGCTGTCCAGAACCTGAGTGAAGGTGAATTATTGCAAATAGAAAAGGCCAGAAAACTAGATATAGAGGAAGACATATATTTCGAAATAATAAAGCAGAAAACAGCGTCACTTATAGCTTCAGCCTGTAGTGCAGGCGCTGCATCTGTTATAGACAATGAAGCGCATATAGAACAGATGCGATTATTTGGGGAAACGCTGGGAATAGCTTACCAAATTAAAGACGATTTATTTGATTACGGAGACCAGGCAGTGGGCAAGCCACGCGGCATCGATATCAAAGAGAAGAAGATGACCTTGCCACTTATCTACGCCTTAAATCAGTCTTCACGAAAAGAAAAAAAACACATCATAAGAAGTATTCGAAAGAAGAGTACGGATCCCAAAGTCGTCCGAGAAGTTATCTCATTTGTAAAGGAAAAAGGTGGGATGGAATATGCCCACAACATTATGACGCAATACAGAGATAAAGCTATGGCACTTTTAGATGGTTTCCCATCAGGTGATGGTAAAGAAAGTATGCGCTTGCTCGTTGATTTTGTAATAGATAGAAAAAAATAGGCAGTCAGAAATCAATCAAACTGCCCATAAATATCTTGTGAAAATTCTAATTACTTCTTAATTATATTATAGGTACTCCTCTCTCTTATGCCTTCTGCTCTTAGCTCCATGATATAATTTCCAGAATCCTGTAAAGGAGTCATATCGTAAGTATTAGTACCAGGAGACACATTGAATGTTGTGACCAACCTGCCATTAATATCATAGATGTGGGCATCCAATTCTCCATTCTCGTTATCGATAGAGAATGATTCATCGAACGGCATAGGATACACTTTGACAGGAGCAGCCAACTCAGGTGTGTGATTATTACTTGGCTGATCAAATTCAAATCGCAGATTGTCTATAAGAAAACCATAGTCATTAGGATTATCTACTGTCATTGTATCACTATCTACTAGCAATAGCATAAACATCGTGTCGGCAGAAACATTATTCATATTATCTTCTATATCCAAAGTTAATTCTATATATCCACTTTCTGCAGATGAAATTAGTTGTCCGCCACCAAACCCAGCAAGATTATCTATGTCCGCTTGTGTTTGGGGAATTGCTGCCACATCATTGAAGAATATATTAAGGGTCAAAGTGTCTGGCCTATTTCCCAAATGCGCCACATCAAATAACAATCTATCTGGAAGCTCGCCGCATTCAAATAAACCGAAGACGTCAGCTAACGGGAGAATTGAATTACCACCAAGTTGTAATGCAAAGTTACCTTCAGAAGCATTCTCTGACCTAGAAACACCTAATAAAGCATCCGCTGTAAGTTGATCTAAAGGTTGCCCAAAGATACTTTCAAATGAAAGGAAGAATAATCTGATGAAACTAACATAGCCTTCGGGCAGTAATATTGTTTCGCTTTGTACTGTTCCAGTAGTATCAAACTGTATTGTTAAATCTTCCCAAATTTCAAAGCTACTATTAGGAATCTCACATTCCTGTGAACTGAGTGATGATAATGCACCGATAAGTAATAAAATTGTAAAAGAAATTCTCATAATCAAACGATTTTTAAATGTAATAA
>CAZIMH010000446.1:0-2271 GCA_964540155.1 uncultured Saprospiraceae bacterium | reverse complement strand
GCATTATCTATTCAACAGGCCCATACTTAAACTCAGTGTGAGTGTTCATAGCAATAGTGATACACCGTCTAGCGACGTAGACTTCTGCACTTCCAGTTTTTATAAATGAAAAATTATTTTGCTCTTATCTTATTGTTAATCTGTGAGTTACATATTTATTTCAAAAAATTCATCTAATCACCAACCATTTATTACAAACTCACCGATATAGAAGCAAAGGACCTTTATTAATCTATTATTCAACACAAAAACTTAATAAAATGAAATACTTATTCTACTCTCTAATAATTTCTGCTCTACTATTCACATCATGTTCTGAAGAAGAGCCTATGTTGTTCGATTTTAGTGGCGAATATATTGGCACACCACTTTGTACAAATGACTCAGGTGATGCAGAAAGTGAAGAATTAACTTTGATAATTACAAAAACACTAGACCAATCTTATACTTTGGATTTTGGAGACGAAACCATCTTTACTGCTGAACAACTTGATAACACTTTAATCATCAATGAGCAGACCTTAAATGCAGACGGCGATTTTGATGTTGTCACAATGGCAGGTGTTTTAGAAATGGTTACACCTAAAGTATTCGAATTTGACTTCACCTTTGAAGTAGATGATGAGGGTTCAATGGCTTGTGAATCGACCTTAAATAGATCTTAAATTAGATTGTAACTTCATAAAGTGAATCTTACAGGAGTCATACAAGATTGTTTGAAAAAGAAGCGGCCAGCACAGCAACAGTTGTACAGCTATACTTATACAAAATTAGCAGCAGCTGTTGCAGTGTACGCCAAAGATAAATCAGAAAGAGATTGGATATTCAATCTTGGGATGATGCGCATATTTTCCAGCTTAGATAAATATCAAATAGACACTAACTATCTAGGATGGGCAAGAACACTACTTGTAAGATCTGCTATAGACCATTATAGAACTAACCAAAAACACAACAACCTAACTGCAATCGAACCTAGCGAACATCATGTTTCTTCGGATGATTTTGAGAAAATGATGAATAGCCTAGAATCCGAAGTAATTATAAATATACTTCAGCAACTCTCGGAGAAAGAAAGAATCGTATTCAGCATGTACGAATTAGATGGATACAAGCATCAGGAAATACAAGAACTGACAGGTATCAATGTCAATACTTCTAAATGGTTATTGGCTAAGTCAAAAAAATCATTGAAAGAACTAATTCTAAACTCTCAAACGATAGATACTATAGGCTATGGACAATAAAGACTTTAGAGCAAAACTACGAGAGCATGAAACGCCTTTCAACCCAGAGGCTTGGAACCAGATGGAAGAAATGTTGGGGGCGCTCCCCGCGGAAGAAAGCCAACAAAAATCTCGCAGATATATCTTGTTATTACTTTTGCTTCTGCTAATAGTGGCAGGATCTCTATTTGTACTACTGACAAATAAAAATACTGATCTTACTTCCGAAATAAATGAAAAAGATTCAAGTCTTATTGAAGCAACAAAATCAATAGGACAAAATGAAACAAAAGAAATATTCTCAACTCCAGCAAAAAATAGTCAACAAGCCCTTAACGAATCCGGAATAAATAATTCAAGTTTAACTGAACCAGACATCAACCAAGGTAACATCTCCCAATCTAAACGAAATTCTAATCTTGTAAGTGGGGAGACTTCTAACAAGGTAACCACTGAGAAGAATGCAAGTGTAGAAAATGCAAGTACAAGAAACACTTCAGTTCAAAAAAGTGAAAATGAATCGCATTCAGCAAACACTGCTATCTCATCAGACTCAAAATTGAGTAATCAAGAGACAACCAATGCTAATGATGGTGTCAATAATGAGGATGCGAAGACAAGCTCATCTTTGAATTCAAGTTCATCAGCCAATTCAAATCAATCTAAATCAAATAATTCTTCTTCAGAAAATCGAGCAGTAAATAAAGATATTGCAGAACTCATCTTGCCTAAGTTTAACTCTATCGAATTTTTGAAGGGATTAGAATTACGTCCGTTTGAAAACTCGAAAGAAGTTGTACTAAATGCACAACCAACTATTGGTTTTCCAAAGCGTCTCAGGTTATACTGGACTGGAGAATTAGGATGGGCTGATAATAATTCTAATCGTGGGTTCCGCGTTGCTGGTGGCATTTTTTGGGATAGAGACAAAGTTTTAGGTTTAGAATCCAATATTTCATTCGCATCTACAAACCAGACATTAGCTTCAAATAGTTTATTTCAAGGTAATAGACAAATAAGACTAGAGACTTGGCTACACCTAAAC
>CAZIMH010000445.1:0-2283 GCA_964540155.1 uncultured Saprospiraceae bacterium | reverse complement strand
CTATAAGTTAATCCAAATGCATAAAAATATCTTGGGGCCCACCTCTGTGTATCAAGACCCTCCAAGTCAAATCTGAACTGTTCGAAACCTCCAGTGACAATATCTCTAGAGTTCAATAAATTTTCAACTGTTGCATTAGCTGCAAGGAAGTAATCACCAATCTTCCAAGATTTTCTAGCAAAGATATCCACCTTGAAAAATGAATCAAACTTTTCCTGCTCTACGATACTCGTCAATAGATCATCACTAGGGAGCCCTTCGTATTGTGGGGTATCAGTTACATTGATAATAGCTTGTGTCAATTCCTCTGTACGACGAACTGGGTTAGCTTCGATATAGATATCATCGAAGTAACTCGCTGTCAAAGAGACTGACCAGAAATTTGGATTCTGATACCTTAATTCCATGGTATTTGCTATTTGCGGAATGCCGGATATATTGAAATTATTTAGATAGGATTCTGATAACCTATCATAGTTTATGGGTATGCCACTATTATCTATTGTTATTGCTAGGTCTTGTCTGGAGTCAAAGTAATATTCTCCTAAGGCCAAAGCATATTTTAATTCTAAAGTCTTTGTCAACTTATAATCTAAACCGAGTTCTAACCCATAACTTACCTTATCTATACCAGAAGTAATAAGATTACCGAAGGCGCTAATGACATTGTCTATACTCTGAAGAAAGAATGAATTGGATCTGATTTCATCCTTGGATCTTATATAGAAGCCTGTCAGACGAGCATTAAGCTTTGGATGTCTCAAGACATACCCTAGCTCTCCGCCATATATTTTTTCAGTAGTTAAGTTTTGGACGATGCTATTTCGTGTAATCGGTGACTCAAAAGCGTTTCTGGCAAAAGGCGCTCTAGAGGTATATCTAACATTGGAGTAAATATAATTTCTACCATTTATCTTAAAGGTTCCTCCAAGATTGGCTGACCCATGCAGAAATTTAGCTACATCTGATCTTCCTAGAGAATGAAGTCCTGGACCTGAACCTGGAAATTTCCCGTTCTCAACATTGCCAAATCTGGAATATGAAGTTTGAGCTATCATTGTACTCAATGACAGATCAAATCGTGAGAATGATACATCAATGGTATTCCAGGCATTAATATTTAAGATGTCTATATTATAATCATATCCAAATCTGTCACCCTCAGTAAGTAACCTATTTGGATTAGCTAAATCATTCTGAATAAAATTGACATCAGATGATTCTCGTAATGCAAAACCATCTATGTCTAAATAGAAGGAGCCTCCTAATAAATCATCTAATACTTTGAAGTTATGATTTCTATCATACTGGACCGTAGCACCACTATTTGTAATAATATTTGCAGCCCATTGGTGATTGATATTTGTATTAATTACAGCTTTTGTATTATCGAATCTTTGTTCCTCAATTACATAAGCAGATATGTTTTCTACGGTAGTTTGAGATGGGTCACCATTCCTTATAGGATAGAGTCGTTCACGATTGATATTATATAGTTCCTCCCAATCTAGCTGGCTTACGTTAGGATCCGAAAATTGATTCGTGAGTGCTTCTAAATCTTCACTAGAAATCAAGTCTTGATTATCATATGGTAGGTTAGCATAATAGTCGGGTCTTGGGTCAGCAGCCTCTAACCATCCTAGTCTTGTAGAACCAAACTTTCCAGTCTGGAATGCGGCTGAGGTAGATATTGTGGTCAAATCTGTAGGCGAGTAATCATGTGTAAGGATGAAAACTGGCTGATGACTTCTATACTCTCTTGAGTTCCTGACTTCACCATTCTGATAACCCCAATTTGGATTATAAAAGTTATTATCTAATAAATCATAGACTACTTGCGTAGACCCTCCTGCTCTACCTCTGACTGTCGGTGAGGCAAATGCCAGGAGATTGAAACTATGCTTATCATTTATCCTTTTATCTATAGAGGCAAAATAGGCATACCCATCATAGTAGGTGCCCTCTATAAATCCTCCACTACCCCATCTTCTGGATACAGTAAAGGCATATGCCCATCCATTATCTTGTACCCCACTATTATGAGAAAGCATCGTTCTGTACTGATAAGTTCTATTACTTATATCAGCAGTGAATCTTGTGCCAGCCCTTTTGGATGTAGCTCTTAAATCTATGTCTTGAGTACCTGAGAATCCTCCAGGAGAAAAGTCGGTAGAATTGAAGCCATGTTGTGAATTCCTAGTTCTAAAGGCATCATTCAATCCACCCCATAAACTCCAGAAAAACCTGCCGTCACTTAGATTGTTGAATGGAACGCCGTTAAGA
>CAZIMH010000444.1:0-2295 GCA_964540155.1 uncultured Saprospiraceae bacterium | reverse complement strand
TGACGCTTATACAAGAAGTAGAAGGAGACCTTCCTACTAATAATATACAAGGTATTGTATCTGTAGGACAACCAAGCAATGCTGGTAATCCTTTGACTGCGAGATATAGATTGACCTTTGATGCACTATGGAATGAGAATACTCACCCAGTGGATTTCCCTGGTGATGAGCCAAATATCGCGAGATTCTCACCTGTAGCGGGTGTGACGCATAACGCTAACTTCACGTTATTTGAAGCTGGTGATATCGCAACACCAGGTCTAGTGGAAATATCTCAGTCTGGATCAAGAGATCCTATAGATTCTGAATTAGCAAGTGTTGTTATCAATGGCGCTGGTGAATTCTACATAGAAAGTAATACTAGAGTACGTCCTTCACCGGATACGATTTCTACGACATTCGAAATTTCAGAGTCTCATCCACTTGTGAGTGTAACGTCAATGATCGCACCTAGTCCGGATTGGATAGTGGCTGTCAATGGATTGAACATGCTAGAGAATGGAGACTTTATAGATAGAAGAATAGTACAATTTGTACCATACGATACAGGTTCTGATAGTGGTGAATCTTATGCATCTGATAATGAGCCTACAGTACCTCAGACTCCAATCACAATGATTACTGATGGTGTATTGGCTAACGACGGAGATATCGCAAGTTTCGGTATCTGGAGATTTGAAAGAATAGATGCGCAAGCTAAATGTGGTGTAGAAGCAGGAACGATTGCTGGTGGACCATTCAACTTCTGCTTGGACGGAACTGCAGACTTTGTTTCAAGCAGTGCATTCAGTTTGACAGGAACTAACGGTTCTAACCAATTGGTTATCACAGACGATCATGGAGACATCATAGCGCTTCCTGGTGATTTGACTGCAGTTAACTTCGAAGATATGGGTGCAGGCGTCAGCTACATCTGGAATCTTGGATTCTCAGGAGCACCACTAGGTATGGAAATAGGAAATAATATACAGCAACTAAGAGGCTGCTTTGATTTATCTAATGCTGTATTGGTTAACTCAACAGCACGTGATGTAACTCCTGTAGGCGCTGTATATGCAATGACTAATGGTGAAGGTCAGGTACCAGGTGTGGAACAAGGTCCTAACTCAGTAGTAGCTTACTCGCAGGCTGATGATGGTACATTAACTATCTTAGGTTCATTCCCTACAGGTGGAAATGGTGGAGACTTTGACGGAGGTGAAGGATTAGATCCACTTATCTCTGCATATGCAATCACTAAGACCTTAGACAACAGATTTGTACTAGCAGTAAATGCAGGTAGCAATACGTTGACTTCAATGACTGTCAATAATGATTATACACTGGCAGTAACTGATACGCAAACGACTCAAGATGTAGGTCCTAATAGTATCGCTGTGATCGCATCAGATATAGATGGCGTGAATGCACTGGTATACGTTAGTAACATTACTAGACAAGATTTCTTAGCTCAAGGTGAGCCAGCTCAGCAAGGTACTGTTGTAGGATACTGGTTAATGGATGATGGAACACTGCAACCGATTGCAGATTCTAGAAGAGAATTAGCTAATAGACCATCAGCTGTACAAATCTCTCCTGACGGACAGTTCTTAGTTGTAGCATCTATTAATTCTGGTTCTTCTGCTTTGGCTAGTGGAAGTGAAGATGAGATCGTAGTATACAGTGTCAACGGAGATGGAACACTAAGTGATAACCAATTATCTGGCGCTACATCTACACTTAGAGGTAATGCAGAAGGAAGAAACTTACCATCTGCGATTGGATTCCAGATAGTAGGCGATAACTATGTTGTTGTTACAGAGGCAAGAGAATTTAGACCAGACGGTACACCACCTGTATTCCCAGGGCTACAAGATGGTTCAGTATCTACATGGCAAATACTTGCTGACGGATCATTAAATTCAATTGATTTGGATGTAGCATCAGGTACTAATAACACAGGAAGAACTGCTTGCTGGTTAGACTTCTCAGATGAGAATACTTTCTTCGTATCTAATGCGATAGAGGCAGGATTAGCATCTTATAGCTTCGACAATGGTTCTATAGCACTTCTAGATCAGGTAGCTGCTCAAGGAACTGGTGCGACAGGCAATACGACTGATCCAGCGGCTGCATTCGGAACGACTGAAGGATGGATAGATATGTGGATTTCAGATGACAACAGATACCTATACCAAGCTTATGGTTTGTCAGGTACTGTAGGTGTATATGAAATCAATGGTACTGAGTTGACACTTCTACAAGAAGCAACTGGAGACTTACCACCCAATAACATACAAGGAATTGTATCTGTTG
>CAZIMH010000443.1:0-2310 GCA_964540155.1 uncultured Saprospiraceae bacterium | reverse complement strand
TATGGAATGGTCAGAGTATCTCTGAAGCTGGCACCTACACTAATCCTTTAAATGATGCTAATGGCTGTGCCTACAACCAAATTCTAAATTTAAAAGTAATCGGAGGGAGGATAACTAGACCCAACAACTTGACATTAGCTAGCGATAATACAGAGTTTTCAGGGCAAGGCAGTGGAGGTTTGGGGGTCCGTGCTCATGCTTCAGATATGAAGTTGTCAGGTACAGTTTTATATCCCAATCCTGCCCACGAGCTGATTTTCATAGAGTCAGAAAATGAACTGGATTTAATTGTCACTAATAAGCTGGGGCAAGTGGTAGACAATAGACGCATTGCAGAAGGAAATAACACAATACCAGTTTCTGACTGGGAGGTTGGACTTTACTTTTTTCAGTTTTCTGGTGCTGAGACATTGTGGACAGAGCGGGTTATTATTAATCATAAATAGTGACGGATTAGATTTATATCAAACTAAGACACATTTAGTCATAATCATTCACAACTGCAACATAATCACATTATGAAACATTGGGTATTACCTACACTATTGTTTTTTTTATCACTAACAGTTTCTGCTCAGATCAATAAGTTAGAAGTAGATATCAGTGGCGTATCTCCATTGTGTCATACAAACAGTGGTGTACCAACTGGCGAGATTAATGTAACAGTAATAGGCGGCACTCTAGGTTATAGCTATAACTGGACTTCACCTAATGGTTGCTGTTTAAATCCAACGTCAGAAGATCAGTCAGGCTTGAGTGGAGGGATATATAATGTGACAGTAACAGATGTTGTTGGCGCTACCGCATCTGCAAGCTACACTTTGGTGGAACCAGAAAGTGTAGAGATATCTGGGGTCGTAATTCATCCCACGTGTGCTGGAAATAGAGAGGGTAGTATTGATATCACAGCAAGTGGTGGAACTGGACCTTTCACATACAACTGGGAAGGCGCTAATAATGTCCAATCTGATGAAGACCAATGGAATTTAGGTTCAGGTACTTTTGATGTGACCGTAACGGATGCTAATGGGTGTACAGCACACGCAAGATACGATTTGACTGAGCCTTCGCCTTTAGAATTAAGCGGTGAGATTTACCAACCTACATGTAATCTCTTGAATGGTCCTGGAGATGGAAGAATAGATTTAAGAGTAAGCGGCGGCATACGGCAATATAGATATGACTGGACAGGACCCGGTGTTTTCACATCCGATGGAAATCAATATAACTTAGGTGCAGCAACTTATAATGTAACTGTAACTGACGCCAATGGTTGTACTGCTGATACAACTTTTGTATTAACAAGTCCTGATTTAATAGATATAGAAATGTCTGTAATAAATTTACCATGTACTGACGCCAATGGCATATTTGGGGGAAGTATAGAGGTAGATGTGAGTGGAGGGAATGGTGTACAGGATTCTGATTATGTATTTGAATGGACTACTTCAGACGGTCAAGGTATAGACCCTGGTTCCAAGAATCAAGATGGATTATCCGCCGGCACATACACACTTATTGTCACTGATGAGAAAGGATGTTCATCAAAAAGAGCTATTACACTTGATGTCTTTTTAGAATTGACCACATCGAAATTTTGTCTATATGATGACCCCGTGATACTTGAAGGTGGACTTCCACACGGGGGAGTTTATTCTGGTCAAGGGGTGTCTGATGGTGATACCTTTGACCCTATGCTAGCAGGGACTGGAACGCATATGATTAATTACATTTTTGAAGATAGTTCTGGTTGTACTGATTCTATTCAAGATATGATTACTGTATACTTTGAAGGAGATTTAGAAGAGGATATTTTTCTCTGTGAGCAAGATTTGCCATACGAAATAGGGGGGATTACTTATGATGAAGTTGGACATTTTGCTTATTGGGCCGGAAATGAATTCAGATGTGAGGGTAATAGGCGCGGACAGATTACTGTTCATCCACAATCACCTGACGAAATAGAAGACGTCACCATATTCCAATCAGACTTACCTTATCTATGGAATGGTCAGAGTATCACCTCGCATGGCACTTACACTAATGAACTTTATGATGTTAATGACTGTGCCTACAATCAGATCTTAAATTTAAAAGTAATCGGAGGGAGGATAACTAGACCCAACAACTTGACATTAGCTAGCGATAATACAGAGTTTTCAGGGCAAGGCAGTGGAGGTTTGGGGGTCCGTGCTCATGCTTCAGATATGAAGTTGTCAGGTACAGTTTTATATCCCAATCCTGCCCACGAGCTGATTTTCATAGAGTCAGAAAATGAACTGGATTTAATTGTCACTAATAAGCTGGGGC
>CAZIMH010000442.1:0-2324 GCA_964540155.1 uncultured Saprospiraceae bacterium | reverse complement strand
TAACATTGAACTGCGTCCTTCTTGAATTAATAGTTCTCTCCGCTGTAACCGAGAATTAAAAATTACATGCTTTCACAAAACCCTTTGAGTCTTTCATTCATAAAGTAAGTCCAACCGCCCACACCACTCTCACGTCGGAATTCTGGAATGCTCGTGTCATGATCCTCTACAGCCCAAGCCTTAACTGTAACCGAATGGGAAGGCCCATTACCCTGGATAGAAAAGGTGACATTGCTCACGCCATCGTATCCTGTGAAAGTCCATTGAGTAGTTATAGATTGCTCGGAGCAAACTTCTAGCACTTTCCACTCATGACGGAATAGTCTGTCTTCATTATAAATGTCAAAGGTTGTTTCGAATCCAATCTCAGCTTTGAAGTTTGGTATATTATCAAAGAACCATTTATTCATCAACTCTAATTCTGTTAAAGCTGCCCATATATCTATACGTGAAGCATTTATATCAACGGTAATGATGATTGGTTTATCGCTTGCTTTCATGGTCAGTTTTTAATGTGTTTATTGGGAAGGGTTTCCCAGGTGTCACACTTGTCTACCAGTTCTTTTTTAAAGGTGTTGAATAAATCTTTTGTATTAAACTCGATATCTCCCAATTCCTTGTATATGGTACTGGTAAGGGCTTTTTTAAATTCAGTTTCCAGCTGTGATACAAATGCGTCTACTTTGATTTTCGCCATCTGAATTGACTTTTTATTGAATATAGTATTAAAGTAAAAAGGCTGCCTATATTTTACAATAGACAGCCTCATTATTATTTATAAAGATAGTAAGTGGTCACTTACTGCTTTATTATTCTAGTAGCATATTGTCCTTCATTGGTACTTATATGCAATAGATAGATTCCTGAGTTGTAGTCAGAAAGATCTATATTAAATAATCCACCAGAAGTCCTTTCATTAATGAGTGTTTTAGTTATGCTTCCGTCTATAGATCGGATGCCGATAATCATATCCTGCTCTGTCTTTAATTTAAAATCCAACTGTGCAAATCCATCTGTAGGATTAGGACTTAGCGTAAAAGACTCAAGTCCAGGGATATCTTCGACAGAAGTATTTTGTAGATCTATAGCTGACTCAATGGCACAACTAACGGCATCTGTGACAATTAGGGTCAAAAGTCCATCTGACAAATCAGTCGCATTAGCTGTGGTTTCCCCATTAGACCATTCATAGGAAAACGGAGGTATACCTCCATCCAAGTCAGAAATTATCTCTGTATTGCCATCATTCTCTAAGCTTAGAGATAACTCAGGACTAAAAGTGACAATAAGTGAATCTTGGGATGTGCTGCAAATAGATTGAAGCGTAGGATTGGTAGCATTATCAAATGAGACGGCTTTAAAAACCCAGGTACCTTGAAAATTTTCGAAATTATTAGCGGCTAATAGCCCTCCCAATCCGGCATCTAGAGCATCCATACCAGTGACATTAAAGAGAATAAAATCTTGACCTACTGAACCAGTACCTCCAGTGACACTATTCTGTATTAAATACCCGAATCCTCCACCTGATGGTGGCTCGAAGTTTTCAGCTTGCAGGACTGTGGGCTCATTGCCGCAAAGAGTGATCGCTCCATTAGTCAATAAATCACCACTTATGCAAACATCACTACCAGCTCCAAAAACAACAACTAAGGAATCTGCTGTAGTGCTACAAACTACTTGTCCTTGTGGATCTGAAAATGCTTGGCCTCGAACTACCCAGGTGCCTTCTAGAATGGGTAACATATTATTAGAAAGTACACCGTTTATATTATTGTCAAATGTGCTATTTGGTACCGGTACAAAAATCGTAAATGTTGTACCCGTGGCTCCAATCCCATCTGTATTCGTATTGTCAAAGGTAAAACCATAAGGGCCAGTAGCCACTTCATTAGTAACTAATAAATCAAATGTCTCTCCATCTTCAACTTCGACGGTGCCTGTGGTTTGCAAATCTCCTGCAGCGCACATATTCATTAAAGCGTTATCAAAGGTCACAAGAATTGAGTCCGCTGTTACGGAACAAACGGAAGCGAATGGCATCATAAAATCGAAATCTGTGAATGCAGCCCCGCGTAAAGCCCACGTACCTTCTAAGGGCGGAATGCCACTTGCAGATAGAACGCCGCCTAAGTCGCTATTATAACTCTCACTAGGCGTCGTGTTTGGAAAAATAAAAAGTCCTCCTGGGCCACCCGTGCCATCTGTATTCGTATTGTCAAAAATCCATCCATAACCTCCTGGAACGGCTGGAATGACTTCATTGATTGACATTACAAAAGCAGTCTCTCCTAATCCTACGGTGTCAGGCGCTGTTGTCTGCA
>CAZIMH010000441.1:0-2333 GCA_964540155.1 uncultured Saprospiraceae bacterium | reverse complement strand
GTTTGTAAGCAATAATTACCTAAGCCCAGAATGATACCTAAGCCCCATCAATATTTCTTGATAACAGCACTATTCTTTGGGCTTATCTACATCTTCATTGTACCCCCTTTTCAGTCTCCAGATGAAGGACATCATCTATTCAGAACTTACCACCTTGCAGAAGGCCATTGGTTTGGTGAGCAAACAGAGGACAATAGATTTGGAGGGAAACTGCCAGAGAATTTGATTTCCTTAGAAAACAGCTATCGTTATTTACGTTATAACTATGAAGCAAGGATCGATAAAGAGACCTGGATGACAGGGGCTATGGTGCCTCTAAAGTCTGAGAAAAAGGCATTTGCCGATTTTCCTAATGTCGCTTATTATTTACCACTACCTTATTTGGTGCAGTCTATTTCACTTCGAATTGGTATTGCGCTTGATTTGCCACCGCTTTTTCTGCTGTACCTAAGTCGGATTTCAGGATTTCTGTTTTGGCTTACAGTGGTCTTCTTGGCAGTGCGACTGATACCAATATACAAGAATACCTTTGCGGCTGTCGCGCTATTGCCATCCTCTTTATTTATTAATTCTGGAATGACGGCGGATAGTTTCACCTATGGACTATGCTATTTGCTTTTCGCTTACATTATGAAGCTTGCTTATGGTAAGAACACGAGGCCTAGTGGTGCCGATAAGATTAGTGTGAAAGCGTGGCTACTTTTACTTATTATTTCATTGTCGATTACACTTAGTAAAGTCATTTACTTTCCCTTGCTGCTTTTGTTATTCTTAATCTCACCAACAAAATTCCGTCCACCGTGGCATAAGCTCACTTTCATAGGTTCATTATTTTTTGCCAATATTTTGGTTTTAGTAGTGATGTTCAGCACTATGAAAAACACTTTTATCAGCTATGAAAATTATAATCCAACGTATCGGGAGAATGTGCAGTTGAATAAGGGAGTAAATCCGACACAACAATTAGATTTCATTATTAATAGTCCTATCCAATTTACAAAAATTGCCTTGCGCTCACATCTGGCCTATGCGCCTGCTGCTGTCGTCCATTGCATTGGTAAATTTGGATGGGAGAAAAATTATTTACCATTCTGGGTGGTGGGTTTACTTATCTTAATGCTCTTAGCAGGAGGATTCCTAGAAAGCAGTGAATCATATTCTCCTACCAAAAATTATCGATTGATATTTCTCCTAGCCATTGTGGCTATTGTAGGCCTATTTACCATAGTCATTTACATGCAATGGTCTCCTGTCAGGAACCCAACAATATTTGCCTTGGGGGGTAGGTACTATTTGCCGTTACTTCCGCTCTTCTTTTTATTACTTCGGTTAAATCAATTTAAGGTAAATCAGAAAGTCTTAATCAGAGGATTGAGAGTTGTTAATTGGGTAGGCTTATTAGTTGGTGTGTATATGGTAGTATGGCGTTATTGGATATGAGTACTCGAAAGTGTGGATAGAAAGCGGAAAAAACTAGACTTACATTCTTCAATATAAGTCTAGTTGATTAAATATATAATGTTGTTTTCAATTGGAAATTAAAAGTGAGGTAGTAATTTGAGGGTATGTATTAAATCCATGCTATTATTTGAATTTTCCCAACAACATCATACCATAAATATAGCATAAAGCGGTAGTGAAATAGAGGGTGAAAAGAGCAATGGTCAGGTTAGGTGGAGCAGTGGTAATCTAATCTTTAATCTTGATGGTCACGACGGTTCCCATGGCATCTCCAGTATAATTTTCTAGATCTTTAATGTCAATTGTAATGCTTAGGTTGCTAGAGGCATTTATGGTATTTATTCTTTCTGCGGTAATACCCATTCCTCGTGATGTATGATTTCCTCTGCTATTGAGTGCCTGGGCAGCTTTTCTACCTATGCCATTGTCCTTTATGATAATCTTTAGCAAGTCACCTGATTGGTGTATGTCTATGTTAAGTTGACCTTTTCTTTCTTTGAGATGGTGGAGGCCATGATTCACTGCATTTTCTATATAAGGTTGGATAACCATAGGTGGAATGAGGGTTTCATCATCAATATTCTCAGATACATTGATAGTCACATCAAATTTGTTTTCAAATCTAGCTTTCTCTAGACCTACATATAGTTTAATGAGCTTTAATTCCTCTTTGAGAGTAATATATTTCTTAGAAGAAGAATCTAAGATACCTCTCATTAGTAAGGCAAAATCTGACAAGTATTCATCAGCTTTATTAGCATCATTGGTCTGAATAAAATATTGAATCGCTCCGAGGGCATTGAAGATGAAGTGGGGATTCATTTGTCCTTGAAGTGCCCTGAGTTGTAACTCTGATATCTTCTTGTTTCTGT
>CAZIMH010000440.1:0-2335 GCA_964540155.1 uncultured Saprospiraceae bacterium | reverse complement strand
TACCCAACTGAGATAAAAATATGACGATGGCCAATCCATTGACAAATCCCATCATGACGGGATGAGGAATCAATCTTACAAATTTTCCCAGTCGCGCTACACCGCCAAGAATTTGTAGCAGCCCTACGATAATCAAAGTCGCTAACAACCATTGCAATCCAAGATTTGGTATTGCCTCGTCTAATGCCATGCCCACAGCATTGCCCTCTTGGATCAGATGTACCATAACAACAGCCATAGCACCAGTCGCTCCCGAAATCATACCCGGTCGTCCACCAAAAACAGCAGTGATGATGCCCATGATAAATGCACCATAGAGGCCAACCAGGGGATCCAGCCCAGCCACAAATGCAAACGCTACCGCCTCTGGGACCAGTGCCAAGGCAACAGTCAGTCCAGATAAAATATCATTCTTAGGGTTGGTGGAAATATTCTTGAGCATCGCTGTCATCTTCGTATCCGATTTATTTATAAAGCGGGCGAATATAGACTTTAATAAATGCTAATGTAGAGAATGGAGACTTTTTATATTACAAATTATTATAATATGAAAAACAGCTCACAACACTTTATAAGTTAGGATAATTCTCATTTCAAATATGATGTCAAAATAAGATATGATGTCAGAAAGTTATATTGGTAAATGCAGATTACTCGAAATAGAATTAAATGCATCCAAATAGATGTTAACATACATAATTTCAATCTGCCAGTTGTAATCAGCTATCAACCTTTCTGTGATTTTTAATGTTTAGAAGGATATGAAATCCCTGATGACGCTTTATTGCTTTATGTGTCTAACTGCAACTACAATGGATCCGTTGACTATTTTCAATTTCTCTAATGGTATTGAAACTGAAGGCTGGTATATTATGGATGATGTCGTTATGGGCGGCAGATCAGAAGGGGAGTTCAAGATTAATAATCAGGGCATGGGTGAATTTTCTGGTCTAGTCTCACTTGAGAATTATGGTGGCTTCTCATCTGTCAGATACAAACTATCATCTAAAGATGTGACAGGATATGAAAAATGTGTATTCAGAATAAAGGGTGATGGCAAAAAGTATCAATTTAGAATGAAATCATCACAGAGGGATCGCCATTCATATATCCAATATTTTGAAACAAATGGCCAATGGCAAACCATAATCATAGACCTTGCTGATTTTTACCCTAGCTACAGGGGGCGAAGATTAAGTATACCTAACTATCCAGCAGAAACATTAGAAGAAGTTTCTTTTCTTATTGCCAACAAAAAGGCTGAGGCTTTTGAATTACAACTAGATTGGATGGAACTCCGATAGCAGCTAACCTGATCTTACTGTCTCTAATATCAGCTTACTGTATACTTCTCAGGCTCCTTCTTTTCGAAATTCATCTTTGCTCAAGAGTGAATAAACCCAAATTTTATTTTATTATATACCTATGAAGGAAATCAGAGAGATAATAATGCGATATGAAAACACCGATTTCGAAAAAGAAAGCATAGCGCTTGCCACAGTAGTCAAAGTAGAAGCGTCTTCTTATAGGAGGATAGGAGCAAGGATGCTCGTAAGCAGTAGTGGACAATGGATAGGTGGGATAAGTGGGGGCTGCCTAGAAGGAGATGCTTTACGTCGTTCCCAACAAGCCATCTACAGCAAGGTGCCAAGTACTGTTGTATATGATACGATGGATGAAGACGAAAACGAAATAGGTGTCGGTCTTGGTTGTAATGGTCGTATAGAAGTCCTATTCATTCCCATAAATCCAGATGATGAATACAACCCTATAGAACTACTCAAGCAAATAGTAAAGCTCAACAAACCCATCGTCTTGGTTACGACCTTCAATAGCCCTCATCAGGATAAACTAGGTAGCAGCTTTATAGCTGTGAAAGATAAGGCGCTTCATTCTTTCAATGAGATAAAAGCAGAGGACCTCCAACAACATATAGATACCACCTCTGCCAAACGACGTTCACATACTTTCGACGTGGAGGATAAAGATGGCGCTAAGCATCAGCTTTTGTTTGAGTTTATCAGACCTGAGATGAAACTTGTTATCATCGGTGACAACTATGATGTGAATGCGCTAGCAGGTATCGTCAAGGAATTAGGCTGGGAGATATACATCGTAGGTCGTAAAAAGAAGATACATAAAAACACCTACGCTTTAGCCAAGAAAGTATACGAGTATGAGGACTATGATCAGGTCATTATAGACGAATACACTTCGGTCCTGATGATGACGCATGACTACAATTGGGACAAAATCATTCTTGAGAAAGTATTGGCTCAGAAGCCTTCTTATGTAGGTATGCTTGGTCCTAAAAAGCGTATGCAAAAAATGGAAA
>CAZIMH010000439.1:0-2381 GCA_964540155.1 uncultured Saprospiraceae bacterium | reverse complement strand
TAATCTCAATTTAAATTTCAGTGCTTTCAGTTTTGCGTTTGAATATCGGATTTGAATGATAGACGACTTTGTATTAAAGAGGTAAATGTGTCTTCTATTATAAATGCCGTCTAAAGGTTAACATACTTTCATTAGAGAAAAACTTTGAACAAAAGGACTACACACCTGCTTATCCTTATATTAATAGGCCTCAGCACACGTGGCTATGCATCACTCCTTTCTGATACGCTAATTATCTGCCAAGGGGAATCTATACAACTAAATACCCTATCCAATCAAATAAGTTATGACTGGGCACCACGAGAAGCGATCAGCAATCCTGCAATAGCCAATCCCGTTGTTTCTCCTACGAGCTCTACTACGTATATAGTAGAAATAGAGGCAAGGCAGGAGAACTTGGTTTTTAATGGTGATTTTTCAGATGGCAATGTAGGCTTCACGAGTGATTACGAGTATACAGCGGTAAGTTCTTTTCAACAAGGCAAATACGGTGTCTTCACCAGTCCTACACAATTTAATATGTACTTCGGAGACTGTGATGATCACAGTAGTAGTTCAGATGAACTCATGCTGATTGCGGATGGCGCCACTACACGGGATGAGAATATTTGGTGCCAAACGATTGAAGTCTATCCTAACCAATTGTACAACTTCTCTGCATGGATTACCAACATCCACGAAAGCGAACCTTCAGTGCTTCAGTTCTCTATAAATGGCGACTTACTCGGTGATGAGTTCGCCGTGGATCCGCAACTCTGTGAATGGCAAAATTTTGCAGCGTCTTGGAATTCTATCGCCAATACGGAGGCCACAATTTGTCTAACTAATCAAAGCACAGTTTCTTTTGGCAATGACTTTGCCTTGGATGACATCTCTTTTATTCTCGAGCGGCGCTTACTGAGAGATACCATTAGGGTTATTGTCCAAGAAAATCGGTTTACAAATATAGATACGAGTATCTGTGCTAACACAAGCCTCTCTAAAGACGGCGTCTTGATTCCCGCTAACTCACAGATGGCATTTAATTTCACAGCAATTAATGGCTGTGATTCTATCGTACAAGTTAATGTAGGATCTATAGATACCTTCTATTCTGAGATGCGCATAGATACCTTATGCCTGGGAGATACGATTTCATATGAAGGCTTACAAATAACAAATGACACGACAATCTGTGAGGTCTATACCAATGTGCTGGGCTGTGACTCTACCTTTTGTTTCGTATCATATTTTTTTTCTGATACGACGATTACGTTTGATGTAGCAGAACCGAATTGCTATGGAGAATCCAATGGCCAAATTCTAGCACGGCCATTCGCAGGCTTACCACCCTATCAATATCAGTGGGGTATAGGCAGCACCAATTCTGAGATTTCTAATCTTTCTGCCGGATTATATGAATTAACGATAACAGACGCAGATGCCTGTGTGGTGCGGACAAGCGTTCAACTATTAGAACCGTCACCCCTAGAAGTGGCCTTTGATATCACAGAACCTTCCTGTCATGGTTTTGCTGATGGTCAGATACTATTAGACGTGAATGGAGGTCGACCTACAGAGGGATTATATGAACTTACCTTAGGAGACCTACCCACCGTAAGCGATACAGACTTCTCGGACATGCTTGCGGGTAACTACACATTAAGTATTGTGGATGGACAAGAATGCCTATTGGATACAACGGTTGTTTTGACAGAACCAAACCCAATACTTATAGTCTTGCCGCGAGATACGGCTTTACAATTGGGTTGCTTCTTAGATATAGATGCTGAGATTACCGCTGACTATTCTTATGAAGTGCAATGGACACCGGCAATCAATTTGGATTGTTCGACCTGCGAGTCAGTCCGGGCGACACCTACTAATGATGCTAACTTTAGTCTCTCAGTCCTAGATGAGCAGGGTTGTATACAAATCGAGAAGGTAGGCGTTAGCGTTATCAAAGACTATGAAGTATATATTCCCAATGCCTTTAGTCCTGATGGAGATGGTATCAATGACTTCCATGAAATATTTGTAGGCAAAGACGTAGAAGAGATATTATCCTTCAGAATTTATAATCGCTGGGGAGAATCTGTCTTTGTGGCTAGTAATTATTTAGAGAACACGGCAGATACCCGATGGGATGGATTCTACAAGGGCAATCCTTTAGCACCAGCAGTATTTACCTATGTTTCAGTTGTCCGATTTATAGATGGAGAGGAGAGGGTGTTTAGTGGAGGGGTTAGTTTGGTTAGGTAGGAGTTTGCGGTTCAACGGTGCAGGGTGCAACGGGACACGGTATGCGGTGCATGGTTTAGGGTATAAATTACCTAATTCTTTTACTTTTGCATTTGGCAAAATCCATTCGACTCATTACTTCGCTCAGGACAGGATACACC
>CAZIMH010000438.1:0-2381 GCA_964540155.1 uncultured Saprospiraceae bacterium | reverse complement strand
CCAAACAGTAGCCAATTTTATAGATTCCTTCTACGACTTACAACAAATACTAAAACTCAGTCTAATATGAGGTTAATCAAATCTCATATTAGGCTAGTCTTTTTGCCACTTTAGAAAGGCAAATTCTCCAAGTCTACATTCCCACCAGTGATGATTATGCCTACTTTCTTATTCTGAAACTTTGATTTTTCTATCATTAGGGCAGCCAATGGTACTGCGCAGGATGGCTCTATAATTATCTTCATTCTCTCCCAGACAAGGCGCATAGCTGTAATTATTTCAGCTTCCTCCACTCTGATTATGTTCTTGATGTACTCTTTGATAATTGGAAAATTGACATCACCCAGATGTGTTCTCAGCCCATCAGCTATAGTATCTACTTTGAGGTTTTTGATAATCTTACCCGCTTTTAAGGACCAATAAGCATCATCAGCCTGTCTTGGCTCTCCAGCCATTACTTCACAACCACTACCAAAATGTTCTGCAGCTAGTGCAGTACCAGCCAATAAGCCTCCGCCACCGACTGGCGTAAGTATAACATCTAAATCTGGCTGTTCTTCTAGTAACTCCATAGCTGCAGTACCCTGACCCATAATGACATCTAGGTCATTGGAGGGATGAAGGAAAGCCAACCCATGTTCTTGTACCAACTCATTGGTCGTACGTTCTCTGGCTTCTATGGTAGACTCACATTCAGTGACGAGACCACCATATTCACGAACTGCATTTTTCTTTACTTGTGGTGCATTTTCAGGCATCACAATGTGTGCGGGGATGTCGAGCATATTTGCTGATAAGGCGACTGCTTGTGCCATATTTCCACTCGAATGTGTAATGACACCTTTACGCCTCTGTTCTTCACTAAGATTGAGAATAGCATTAGAGGCACCCCTCATCTTGAAGGCGCCCATCTTCTGAAAATTCTCGCATTTGAAATAGATATCTGCTTCTGCAATATCATTAATGGCTGTAGAGGTCAGCACTGGTGTATAATGGATGTATGATTTTATCCTAGCATGCACTGCATGCATAGAATCTTTAGTAATTGATAGCATAGAGCAAATCTAAGAAAGGAAAAATCGATCTATGAAATACTTCAACGAATTAATATCAATTTAAGACTAAGTTTCACAACCATGCGTGAAGGCACTTTGTTATTATTTTCGCATATTTATTGAATACTGAAGCAATTATGGAGGAATCTTGGTTCGAAATGCTGGTTGAAAGTTGTGGTTACATTGCCACATTTGTCGGTGTTATGATGGAAGGGGAAGTCTCCTTAGCCACTTCAGTCCTCGGTGCCAAGGCGGGATATTTCAGCCTTTGGCCAGCAATGATACTCGCTTGGCTCGGTGCCTGGATTGCTGATTGGTTCAAATTCTTGGTCGCAAAAAAGAAAGGCATTTCTCTGCTTGCCAAAAAGCCTAAACTAAAAAAGAAAATAGATCGTCTTTCTGTATGGTATGACAGATACCCATTATTAATACTTCTAGTCTACAAGTTACTATTTGGTATGACGACCATCTTGCTCATCATCACTGGCTTAAGGGATATAAGTTATGCGAAATTCGCTATTCTAAGTGGTATCTCTGTAGCCATATGGACTGGCGTAATCGCCACCTTGTCTTTTATGTTTTCTGAATCCATTATAAGCAACCTGACTTGGGTAACAGCCAACATACAATACTTCCTAATTGGCCTAGCCATTTTAGCATTTCTTATATGGTTCTTCGTTAAAAAACCTTACCGCAAGAATTGCTTTGAGTGCGATGAAGATGTCCCATCCATGGCTTGATAGGCTCCACTCTCTTTCAAAAGTCAGTATACTCAAATGAAAGACCACATATAACGGCATTATAAAGAAATCTCCGTTACATTTAAGGTCTAGACTGAAAAATGAAAAAAGAGTTAGAAAAACACCAAGTCCCTCCAGGAACAGAAACTTCCAGATTATCAGATTATGTCGCCGGTAAGTTTGTGAGTATAAGCAGTAAGAAGGGCATGAAAAAAGCAATATCGAAAGGGCTGGTCAAAGTGAATGAACAACGCGGCACAACTGGAAAATATGTTAATGCTGGAGACATTATCACACTGCATGCTGACCCTCTTATCGAGAATAAAGTAATCACAAAAGTAGAGCTAGAGGTGCTCTTTGAAGACGATCATCTCGCAATAATTCATAAGCCAGCAGGTATCATCGTGAGTGGCAATAAAAAGCATACTATAGAAAATGCCCTACCGCATAATCTGTCAAAATCAGAATTGCCTGATGCACTGCCAAGACCGCTACCTGTACACAGATTAGACTTTCCAACTTCAGGGACCCTACTCATCGCAAAGACATCATCGGCCGTAACAGAATTGGGCAACATGTTTGCTCG
>CAZIMH010000437.1:0-2386 GCA_964540155.1 uncultured Saprospiraceae bacterium | reverse complement strand
TTTGCTTAGCAGTTTCTTCTGTAAATGGGGGTAAAGGTTTTTTTATTTCCATGATATTTAAGGCGTTCATTTATTACAGCCAAATATAAGCAATTGATTCTACTAGAAAATCCACAAAAAAGGCCACCTGATATTCAGGTGGCCCAAAATGAAGAATGCTATGCTACTTCTTTAAATTATCTTAAATAAGGTAAAGCCTAAATCCCTCACTCTGCTGTCTCCCGGACATCTGCATTTTATATCTTCAAAGTAGAACTTGTCCGAAGGTTTTGCTTTAGCTACTAGGGACAGCGTTTCTGAATTGTAGTTGGCGCCTTTATTATATGCAGCGATGGCATCTTTGTACTTAGGGACACGAACTAATCTGAATTCTTCTATTTGACATTCAGCTTCAAAGTCAAAGTGCTCCAGTACGGCAAAAAGTTTTTTCTGAAGTTTGAACTCACCACTACTCATAGCGCCACTTTTTTTACCCGACAGTTTCGGTATAGGGTCAGGTATTCTTTTGACTCTGAATTGCTTATTGACATTCATGCCTTCTGCGACAACCTTTACTTCTGCATATTCACCTCTTCTAGTAGGTGTGGTGACATTGACCACATAATTGCCATTTGCAGTTTTTCTTATAGTACCGCCACCGGCGCCAGCCATATTGACACTGATGGAGTGAGAATTGGAACCTGCAGCAGAAATGTCTACTGGATTATCTACACCTATGTAAAATACGTTCATCTTAGTAGGGGACACAGCGACAGACCTTTCACCGACCTCATAGGTAAATTCTTTTGTGTACTCTTTTGTCGTGTTCGTTAATGGATTATAGACCTTAGCTGTTGCTGTGTAGGATTTGGGACCTGGCGTAGAGGTATTGATACTATAGAGTCCTTTTCCTTTTGCATCTACTCGCAGTGGCTGGCCATTGACTGAGAGATCTACCCTTGTACGTGAGTCAGGGCCAGTAGTCGCGGTTAAATATATATCTGCATTGAAGGGTTCGCCCTTGATGACATATGATTTCTGAGGAGCGGCCATAACAGTAAACCCATCTAGAATCACATCCTCTTTTCCTATCCCTACTTTCTTGCCCAGATATTTTAGTGCGGCAGCTTCTGTAGACTTGACGTCATTGATAAACTTATTGAATATGGGTATTACAGCTTGGACGGGCATTTGATTAAAGTTCATGTGCGACCAACTGGCTTTGCCGGCTTCCCTCCACGTTTGGTCATCGATATTCACGGCTATTTCATTTTGAAAACGCGGTCTGTCTTCTTCATTGATGTACGTTATGATTTTTGTCTTGTACTCGAGTAATTTGTTTTTTAATTCTTCTCCTATTCCATCATCGATTCCAGAATGTGTAGGATTGTCTACGAGGATTCTGGTTGTGACATCAGTTCTTTTCTCTCCGACTAGGTAGGGAGTAATTTCTTCTGACTCCGTATCTATTTTGTAACCGCCTGATTCTGTTATGATAGAATCTTTAATCGTAGTGAGATAATCATTCAGATGCTGAGCATCACTTCTTATGGGTGCTACTCTGTCAGCATAGGTCTGAAAGGAGGACTTCGCCTTGGCGGCTTCTAGTATGGCCTGTTCCATAGGTTCGTTTGTAGAATCTAATGCCAGGTTTGAATCGACTAATCCTTGATCTAGAACTTGGAAGGCATTGAATATTTCTGCTGATACATTGAGTGCCAGCATTGCGGTTAATACCAGATACATGATATTAATCATTAGTTGGCGTGGATCTTTTGGTATAGACATAGTAGATGATTTAGTTAGTGATTAATGATTGTGTAAGACGATGACGCTTAGTTATATGCATAGCTGTGGCAGTCACAATCCTAACACAAAGAATTCTGTTCATGCGGAAGGTGTACCCATAGGAGCGCCACCTTCATCTTGTAATAGATGTACTTGTCTAAGTAGCCTCATGGAGGCCGAGAAAATTAAATTCAGATTAATTCTGACTAATGAAGTTGATTATAACTAAGGATAGGGTAGGGGTATGCGATTGCTATTGTACATATTTAACTGATTTAGATTATAGAATATGTCCTAGTTTGCCAAGGACAATTATTGCCTATCGGATAGCCATTTTCACTAACGAAACCCTTAATTGCCCTAATAATTAAAGTTCGTCTAATAGGCTGTCATAAAAGATAACTTGATTTAAGGCATTAAATTGTTTGAGAAAGGAAATTTATTTTGGCAATGCTGGCTAATCTGTGAGACCACCAAGGCAGTGTAAGATTTCTGCTTTTCTGCCCTCAAACTCCCTAAAGGGAAAACCGCCCTTCAGTTCTATAAGTGCGCGGGCTTTCCTTTAGGTACTGGGGTAGGATTAGCCAGCAGGGCTAATCGGATTGAAATAATTATAATT
>CAZIMH010000436.1:0-2389 GCA_964540155.1 uncultured Saprospiraceae bacterium | reverse complement strand
CTACCCCCAACCCCTACAGGGGCGATCATCCCGCAGCATTCAAAAATCAAAAATCAAAATCTCAATTCATAATTCATAATTCATCATTCTTAATTATTAATTCCCTCCAAAACTCTTAATTCAAAAATTTTGTTACCTACCTTGTACTCATAATCTTAATATGGCACTAACAGACTTTTGGAACGGATCAGATAAGTATATCTGTGATAAGGAATTAGCACAAGCCTTCCATATGGCGAGAGTGCTAGGGATGCCACTGCTTATAGAAGGAGAACCAGGCACAGGAAAGACAGAATTACCTATACAATATGCAAATGACAATGACTTAGAGCTCTTTGTATACGCGACAGGAAGTAAGAGTAATGTGGAGCAGTTTGTAGCCCGTTTTGATCACGTGAAATATCTCAGAGATAGCCAGATAGAAATTCTTAATGCGCAGCGGGCAGAAAAAGGAATGGAAACTAAGTTGTCTACAGGAGGTCGTTCTTCGGAGCGATTGGCTGATTATGTGATTAAGGGACCTGCAGCAAATGCTTTCAGCTCACCTAATTCAGTATTACTAATAGACGAGATAGATAAGGCACCACGTGAGTTTCCTAATGACCTGTTATATGCGCTTTCGCATAGAAAATTCATCATGCCTGAGTCCGGAGAAGAGATTGTGGTCGCGGAGGAGGATATGCCAGCAATCGTCATTACCTCTAATAGGGAGCAAGAACTACCGACAGCATTTAAGGGAAGATGTATCTATCATTATATTCATTTTCCACCAGCAGACCTCCTAAGGGATATTATCCTTAAGCATCATCCTAAGATAGATGATAAGGTCATCAGCATATCTATGGATATCTTTTATCACTTAAGAAATCTTGGATTGGAGAGAGCACCGACGACCAGGGAGATTCTTAATTGGCTGAAGTTTGTCAAGAAGTTTTCCTCAGAAGAGGCGATACAAAAAATCGAAAGCCTGGAAGGTTTAGGCGCCTTGGTAAAGACCCAGGCTGATTTAGAGAAAGTACAGAAGATGGTCCTTCGTGACCCCTCTGACTTCAAACGTCGTAGTAACTCAAACTAATGTTAGCGAGTCTCCCAGAAAAGTTCAGAGAATATGAATTGCATGCAGATGCAAGGACGCTGCTTTTGGTGCAGAAATCTATGCAACGTGGCTTGATAAAGACGCTGGGAGATATGTATAATGTGCTCAAAGGACTGGTAGTCAAGGACCCTCAGATGCTCGGACCATATACCAGAGCCTATTATGATTATTTTCTCAATATAGATATCCAAAATGGGGAGCGATTAGATGATGCTATCCAGCGCTCAGAGACCTTTAAGAATTGGCTAACGGATTACAGTAATCGCAAAGATATATCCGATATGGATATGTCAGACTTGGTTACAAAATTTCTGGATGAAGTACATCTTACCTCCTATGATATAAAAGAGATTATATCAGGAAAGGAAATATGGGATAATGACAACCCAGATATGGAGGATGAGTCTGGAGAGGCATTTGAGAGAAGCAGACACCATCTAGATAAAATGGCAGATTATTCTGATCTGACCTTAGAGGAATTGCTGGAACGGATGAAAAAAATCCAGGAGCAACAAGACGGCAAGCATTCAGGAGGGAGCCATTGGATAGGGACAGGAGGGATTTCGCCCTATGGTCATGGCGGTGCAGCCAAAGGAGGGATACGTGCAGGGGGTACAGGCGGTGGCAAGATGGCCAGACGTGTCCTTGGGGACAAAAATTTCTTCCCTGTAGATATGGATAAAATTATCAATGATGATAACGTAGACGCCGCTTTAGCCTCACTCCAAGGCATTATGGAAGAATCAGCACATGAGCATTTGGATGTGCCAGAGACCATACAGCTGGGCCTAAAGCGCGGTGGATTATTTATCCCTGAGCTCAAACATACTAAGGAGAAAAAACTACAAGTACTTCTTCTGATAGACAATGGCGGATATTCTATGTCGCCCTATGTGTATATGATAAGAGAGCTCTTCAAAAAGATGCAGACACGATTCGCTCATGACTTAGAAACCTACTACTTCCATAATAGTATCTATGACCGTGTCTACTCTGATGCACGACGTACCAAAAATGTCAAGATTGAAAAAATTCTAAGTAAAGATTCTGATTACCGGGTATTTATAATCGGAGATGCATCTATGGCCCCTTATGAGCTTAATAAGCAGAGCCTGCGGTGCTACAAAAAAATGAAAAAGAAATTCAAAAGAATTGTCTGGCTCAATCCTGAACCCGAAAGATATTGGCACCATACCTTTACGATTAATGTCCTCAAGCAAATGATAGGTATGTACCCGATGACACCACGTGGTATAGAAACTGCCGTCAGAGAAATGAATCGCAAAAAGTAAA
>CAZIMH010000435.1:0-2395 GCA_964540155.1 uncultured Saprospiraceae bacterium | reverse complement strand
ATGCAGTAGAATGGCGAGTGATTAACGCTGCAGAATATGGTATGCCGCAGCGTAGGCGAAGGGTATTTATTCTTGGGTATTTAAAATCTTCTTCCATCTATGGTCATATAAATGAACCTGTGGATTGGATGGCTACTGAAGGATTATTTGCAAATGCCTTTAAGGTTAATACACCTAATGAAACGGTCAACTCATTTAGAATTGATGGCAGCTTAGAAGAGCTCACTACAAATTTTAATTCGAAGAATGGTGGTGTTTGTCCATTTGGTAATGCTGGTTTTTTGGATGACAGAAAAGTCTGGACATTTAAATCCATCCCCAACTATGATGGCAAATACGCCAAACTAAAAGATATCGTCCTCCCGCTTCGTCAGGTAGCTCAAGAATATAAAATAGGGGAAGCCTCACTGGATAAATGGGAATATCTAAAAGGGAAGAAGAACGAAAAGAGAACCAGAAGGGATGGCTCCATATTTTTCTATAAAGAAGGGCCATTGAGTTTTCCTGATCCATTAGATAGACCTGCCAGAACAATTATTACTGCAGAGGGCGGCACCACACCGAGCAGATTCAAACATGTCATTAGACAAGGAAAGTCCTTGAGAAGATTAACACCGATAGAACTGGAGCGGGCAAATATGTTTCCTGATAATCATACACAAGAAGCGTCCGATACGAAGCGTGCTTTTTTTATGGGTAATGCCTTGGTGGTAGGTGTAGTAGAGCGGATAGGGGATATCCTCTATGAATTCAGTAATCGTAAAGTGAAGAAAAGACAAAAGAGAAAGTTGGAGAAAAACTTGGCGTAAGGTGTTATGAATTTTTGCCAGTTGTATTACCTATTATATGATGTGAATCACTAAGTTCAATCAATAGTTTTTTAGGAATAATAAGATTAGTAGGTTTTTCTGCCAAATGCTTTGTGTGATAAAAATAGAAAGGCTTCCCTTCCACAATTAATTTGGTGATGTTGGCTTGCCTTAGTTTGTTGTCTATGGCTCTGGCTCTTTTATAGTTAAGTCTTAAATCATCTAGCAAGTCGATTAACTTTTGCCTATTAATTAATGCCACTTCAACTTTTGTTAGGTCTTCATATTTGAACTTGTCCTGACTAGCCCATAGCCAACAGAGCAGATAATATTCAGTATGCTTTTCTTTATCATAGAACCATCCTTTCCGCAACTGGTTATTCTTTCCGATATAGCTAAGCTCAAATGCAAATGTTTGAATGTCCTTATTGACATAATGGCTGGCTGCTTTTTCATCAATTTTTATAGGCCCTTCTGCCGAATGAGCAATCACATCGATGCCTAATAGCTGCGTCTCCTTGTCTTCATATCTTTTGAAAGAACTGAAATGCTTGGGATAAAAATGTCTATCAAGAAATTGACTGATCGCTTTTTCTGATTGAATATCTTGGGCTCTGAGTGTATTGAAAGTGTCCATCCTTATTTTCAAGATAGCACAAAGTCAGGAAGTTTTCTAATTCATAGTATCCCAGGAACGTTTAATACGGGTTCGGAATAATATCCACTGAAATAATGATCGTGCTAACATAAACCCCATCATCGCTGCCCAGATGGCATGCGTAGGATATATAGATTTGAGTGCAAAGTGAATCGCGAAGAAGATGATGACGGAAAGACACATGCTATCCCTCAGTTCTTTTGATGCGGTTGCGCCACTGTAAACGCCATCCCAGATAAAGGCTAAGGCACCAGCAACAGAGACTAGTGCTAGCCATATAAGATAGGGTTGGGCAGCATTGATTAAGACCATATTCGTCGTCATTAAAGAAAGAAATTGCTTGCCGATAAATAGATAGAGAACTGCAAATAGTGTCCCAAGACCTAACCCATAGGTCAAGCATTTCTTAATGACTTCATAGGCAGATTCTAACTTTACAGCCCCTAGATATTTACCCACCAGACTTTCAGAAGCGTAGGCGAAGCCATCTACTGCATAAGAAGTGAAATAGAATAATTGTAAGAGCATTTGGTTGATGGCGAGATAGTCATCATTCACCTGAGAAGAATAGTCTGTGAAGAAGCTAAAGACCAAAATCATACCTATGTTTCTTATAAACATATCCCTATTTACTTCAGCGAATCTTGTCATCTCTTTGAGCTGGAGAATAGACTTATCGAAGTAAAGTATAACGTCTTTTCTGTGTTTGTATATAATAATCATTAAGGCAATGCCCAACGAAATCCACTGCGCGATCATC
Organism: uncultured Saprospiraceae bacterium; assembly: GCA_964540155.1. Lineage (GTDB taxonomy): Bacteria > Bacteroidota > Bacteroidia > Chitinophagales > Saprospiraceae > RFSX01. The sequence continues at coordinate 168 of CAZIMH010000435.1, read as the reverse complement.
GTCCCTCTAGCGACGCCAATCACTCCCATATCTTGATTAACGACAAGATGCCAACTGATAATTATGTTGAGGACATTTGTTGCTATGGTAAGAATCATAGGAGATATCGCATCTTGCATACCGAAGAACCATCCCCGCATGGCCATCAACATAATCACGGCAGGTGCG
>CAZIMH010000434.1:0-2396 GCA_964540155.1 uncultured Saprospiraceae bacterium | reverse complement strand
TCCGTTGAACAAACCCTTCACAGATATCCACTAAGAATCGCAAATAGTTTCTAGCAATTAAAAGACTGCTACAATAGTTTTGATATATAATTATTTCACCAAAAACTATTATCATGCAACCAACAATTGCTAGTCAGTTAAACTTATTCGAGGAATATCTAATCCTAAAGAACTTCAGTATTGCCACTAGAAAGATGTACCTCAGAACTCTAAAGAGATTTCTGAAATTTGCTGCCAGAAAGTATCCTCGTGAATCGCTTTCTCAAGACCTCGCTAGACAATACATCTTACACAGAATGAAATCTGGCAAATCTTGGTCTACCATTAATTGTGATTACTCTTCGCTTCGAAAATATTTCAGAGAAGTACTTGTTACCCAATGGTCGCTAAAGAAAACACCTCGTCCTAGGAAAGAACTATCACTCCCGCAAACATTATCTATCCAAGATGTTACCAAACTCATCAATAGTGCTGCAACTTATAAGCACCAAGTATTTATCACCTTCGTCTATGCTACAGGTCTACGATTAAGTGAGGCTACCAACGTAACCTTTGATGACATCGACCGACATAGATTACAGATACGTGTACGCAAAGGTAAAGGCGCTAAGGATAGATATATCCGTATTCCTGAAAGTCTGTTAGTCATCCTTGAACAATATTATAATCGTCTCAAGCCTGTTAATTATTTATTCAATGGCTATATAAAAGGCCAACGCTACTGCACCAGTTCAGGACAATGGACTATGAGACAAGCCAAAAAAAATGCAAAAATCACAAAACAAGCTTCAGTTCACACCCTCAGACATGCCTATGCCACTCATCATCTAGAAGCTGGTACTGACCTTGTATACTTAAAGAAGCAGCTCGGTCATAAACATCTCAAAACTACTGAGCGCTACATACACTTATGCGCCGAGAGGAAAACAAATGTCAATCATCCCATCAATCAGATAAAAACAGATATCTGCTGGATCAATCAATCGGCGACCTCTTCAGAACGTATGGCGAAGACTACATCAGAATCTACAAACCACCATTCCACCATATCAAACTCATCCGCTCCATAAGAGTATGCAGAACGCCTGCTCTTGGAGGCAAGCGAATTACTTGTCTGGCTTGTCTCCATTCAAAACACATTTATCTAAGTTGCGGCAACTCACAATGTCCGCTCTGTCAGAACAGAAAAAGAGAATTGTGGCAACAAAATATTTCAGACAAACTTCTTGACGTACCATATGTCCATACCATCTTTACCATCCCACATGCGCTCAATAAGTTAGCTAAACTCAACGAAAGGGAAATCTACAACACCACAATGAGAGCAGCATGGAAAACCATCAAAGACCTTACTGCTCAAACTCAAAACCTCGGAGGTCTTCCTGGAATGGTTGCCGTCCTACATACTTTTGGTTCCGACATGAAACACCACATCCATTGTCATGCGCTTATAACCTTTGGAGGTATGGGAGAAGACGGAAAATGGCATTGGCCCAAACATCGCAAAAAACTAGCGCCCTATAGAAAAATCTGTAGCACTTATAGAAATACTTTCCTTAAACTACTAGACAAAGATCTTAGGCAAAAGAAAATCATTCCAGTTCCAAACATGGAACAGCTTATACAAGAAGTGAAAAACAAACGATGGAATGTTAGGAACGAATACCCAACAGCTAATACAGACATACTTGAACGTTATCTTGCTAGATATATTAATAGAATTGCAATCTCAAAATCTAGACTCCAATTCATCGCTGGTCAACAACAATTAAATGATAGCGTCATAATAGAATACAAAGATTACAAAAAACAAATCAAAGGACAGCCAGCTCCTAAAACAACCAAACGTCTCAACCCACTAGTCGCCATAAATCAATTCCTTTTACACACTTTGCCACCCTACTTTCAGAAGTCTAGGTACTATGGTCTACACGCCGCTGCAACTTATAAGAGAATCAAAAATAAAATACCTGACAATCTTAAAAGAAACAACAATACTGTTAGAATTATATGTGCCATCATAAAACATCTTGCCGGGATAAAGCCACATAGCTGTGAGTATTGCCAAGGACACAAATTTGTCACCTCCCCGCTAAATGCCGACCAACAATGGATATTTAGATTCATTACCATTCCCTCTTACAGAGGTCCGCCAAAAAGAAATCGTCCTAATCATATATACTTATAATGACCATAAATTCACTAGCCACGCCTTTGCTTAAAATCTTGATAATTAGGATATATGACAATAAATCTGCACAAATAAAAACAGATATCTTTCTTATTGCCGTACATCTTAGTACTACAATAGCCAGATCTAAATATTTTTTATAACTTAAGGTAAATTACACATTCGCAGTTCCCCTTATCGGGTTCAACTCAAATGTATGCTGATT
>CAZIMH010000433.1:0-2405 GCA_964540155.1 uncultured Saprospiraceae bacterium | reverse complement strand
CAGATATCCTTCTAGATTCTCCCAATTAAGTTCTTCTCCCTTGCGGACTTCCTTAGCTTGGTCTAACATAATGTGTTGTCAGGAAGATAAAAGAGAGATATTAAGGATTCACTTTGTTTATGATTTGAGTTGCGGTCTCCTCTCCGCTAGTAACTTTGACAAAGTAAACTCCTGCCTCGTAAGTGGAAAGATCTACTGTTATTTCTTTATCAGAAGATGGAATCGAGATAAGATTCCTGCCAAGTATATCTATTACTTCTACATTGTCTATGGTATGGAATTCAGACTTGATGTTAATAAATCCTGCTGTTGGATTTGGATAAGTAACGATATCATCTTCCAGTAATAATAGTTCATTTTTCTCAGCCAAGTCATCAGGTGATTGTGTAGTAATTATCTGCTGATAATCTGGATGTCTGACTCTCTCTCCAAATTTGTTAATGGAGATGATATTTTTCATTTCTACTGCAAATGATTGACTGTTGTCAGATGATCTCTTCAAGCCTTCTATAATATCTTCGACAATAAACTCAAGAGTTCCAATTAGACCAATTCCATCCGCTCCATTATTCCCTAGTCTTGAAACTGATATATCAACTTGACCATCAGCAGGAGTAATGCTAAAGTCAGTTAATGGACTTTGGTATGATAACCAATTGTCATCAGCTAAGTTAAATGCAACACTAGAGGAATCCATTAATTCAGGTGCAATAAAGAACGAGAATGCGAGCCCATTCATATCTATAGCAGGGAAGGCATTATCCCCAACAACTATATCAATAAACAGAACCTCTCCTGAATCAACTTCCGTTTGCTGTGGCACAAAGTAAATAGGTATATCGGTTGTTGCAGCTACTATTTCAGATTGTAGACGATGTAATCGGCCATAATTATCTGATACTGCTTGGAAATCAAAAACATCAATTACACCATCACCATCAGAATCACCACACTTCAAATCAACGCCAGTTCCTATTTGTCCATAGCCCCAATTTGCACTATGTTGCCCTGTCCAAATCTCATCGAAATCATTATTTCTATCGAAGCCTCCTTCGCCAGAATTGACTCCCAAATCCAATATGTCAAGCATGTCTACTCTGCCATCATCATTATGATCTCCTGGATATACACAGTCTTCCAGACATAAGCAATCTGTATTGTCTGATGATTCTACAATAATATCCACTTTAAGTATTTCACAAATTCCAGTCTCTGTACAGTATTCTAAGTCAAATTCATCCAGGCCAGAAAAATCCGCATTAGGTGTATAAATCAAAGTGTTAGCTCCACTTAATGTGGCGCATTCCAAAACGGCTTCCCCAAACTCATCCAATATAGTTAGAGAGCCAAAAGTTGGAGAGACTACTTCGGTTAAGAAAAAGTCTGTAGTAGGTGTTTGATGAGTGATTACTAAATCATGATTCTCTATAATTTGAAACTCATAATTCACGTCATTAGTCGGCGCAAAATCGTTTACATGGATTGTTATTTCACCGACGAAAACCTGTGTACCCGTGAAGACTGTATATTCAAAAAACTTATCTCCTTCAAAACCAGTTGGTGGCGTATATTGGTAAACACCTGTAGATATTTCTGTTAACTCATTTGAGAAATTGACAATTACAGCATTGGGATTGAAATCATTTGCTAAGACATCAAAGGATACAGTGCCATCAGTAACTACATAAATAGCATCATCTACAACAGGACTGTTAGTCGCCCCAGACGGTAGCACATCAATAGTGTACTCAAGATATCCTCCTGTAGAAGATGAAAAAGCAATATCCTCTATACCTGTAAACCCAGCGTCAGGCATATAGTACCAAACATGATTAGTCGAAGTTTGGATTATCTCACCATCAGATGGTGATACATCAAGAATAAAATCAGATGAAGGCAAAATCAGCGTCAAGCCTTCCATCTCTTCCGCGAAAAGATCATAGTTTTCTGAAGCTTCATTATTTTCTTCATTAAGATGTATAGTTCCACTGTTAATAGACCCCAACTCATCTTCCACGAAATACTTTATAAATCCGTGAGAATCTGAAGGGGAATACTCAATTGTTTCTCCATTCACAATCGAAGCAGAACCACCAGAGACAAATCCTAGTTTGATGATAGTCAGGCTATCTTCAGTTGTATTATCGTTAGTCAATGGATTTATGGATAATGAATTTCCTTGGTGCAATACTTGATCGTCTTTTGCCTCTACAACAGAAGGACGAGACTGCACATTAAGCACCATATAATTTTTCTGCGATATGCCAGAAATGGAAGAAGGTTCTGTATACTCTATCACTGTGGATATATCTCCTAAATACCCACTGGTACTTTGATAATTCAGAACATAAGTATTTGGACTTGTAGGTACAGGGTCAAAACCTATAGAATCAGTTAAACTGTAA
>CAZIMH010000432.1:0-2428 GCA_964540155.1 uncultured Saprospiraceae bacterium | reverse complement strand
ATCGTGACTAGCACTAAAATGGATAAGTCCATTACCGTAGCTGTAGAGAGAAAATTACGTCACCCTATCTATGGTAAGTACGTAAAGAAGACCAAGAAATTTGTTGCCCACGATGAGATGAATGAGTGTAATGAGGGTGATACAGTGAAAATAATAGAGTCTCGTCCTTTGAGTAAAAGAAAGAGATGGAGACTAACAGAAATTTTAGAAAGAGCAAAATAATCTAAAGATGATACAGCAAGAGAGTCGTCTTAATGTCGCAGATAATTCAGGAGCAAAGCAGGTGCTTTGTATCAGAGTACTTGGTGGTACTAAAAGAAGATATGCGTCTGTAGGAGATAAGATAATAGTGTCTGTCAAAGAAGCTGCACCAGGTGGTGTCAAGAAAGGTTTGGTTTCTCCAGCTGTTATAGTGAGAACGAAGAAAGAGATAAGAAGGAAGGATGGTTCTTACATTCGTTTTGATGACAATGCAGTTGTATTACTTACTGCTTCAGATGAGCCAAGAGGAACAAGGATTTTTGGACCTGTGGCAAGAGAATTGAGAGACAAGGAGTACATGAGAATTATTTCATTAGCCCCAGAGGTACTATAGTAATAATATGAAAAGTATTAAATCACACAAGACCAATAAACTCCATATTAAAAAAGGGGATAAAGTAATGGTCATTTCAGGTGCTAGCAAAGGTGCTACTGGTGAAGTACAACAAGTCTTCCCTAGAACCTATAGGGCTATAGTCGAAGGTGTTAACATGGCTAAGAAGCATGTAAAACCAGTCGCTGATCAGCCAGGTGGCATCAATGATATAGAACAATCTATTCATCTTTCTAACCTCCTGTTAGTAGACCCTAAATCGGGTGAAGCAACAAGAGTAGGAAGAAAGTCTGATGGAAAGAAAAGCGTCAGATATTCTAAGAAAACAGGAGAAATTATTAACTAATGAGTTACGAGCCTAGACTACGAACTAAATACAGAGACGAAATTGTTCCAAAATTGATAGAACAGTTTCAGTATAAATCTTCAATGCAAGTCCCAAGACTGCTTAAGATTTCTATGAATCAAGGTGTAGGAAACGCTACCCAGGATAAGAAGTTAGTAGAGAATGCAGTTCAGGAGATGTCAATGATTGCTGGACAGAAAGCAATCGCTACAGTAGCTTCTAAATCAGTCTCCAATTTCAAATTGAGAGAAGGGATGCCAATTGGCGCGAAAGTTACCTTGAGACAATATAGAATGTGGGAATTCTTAGACAGATTTATTTCTGTAGCACTACCGAGGGTAAGAGACTTTAGAGGCATTAGTGATAAGAGTTTTGATGGAAGAGGAAACTACTCTATTGGAATCAAAGAGCAAATTATATTTCCAGAAATCAATATTGACAAAATCAATAAGATAACTGGAATGGACATAAATTTCGTAACCAGTGCGAAAACTGATGCAGAAGCATTAGAACTTCTAAAGCTGTTAGGAATGCCGTTCAAAAATCAAAGAAACTAATACACTATGGCTAGAAAAGCGATAATAGCAAGAGAAGCTAAAAGACAACGTATGGTTGCCAAGTATGCTGAACTAAGAGCACAACTGAAGAAAGAAGGAAAGTGGGTGGAGTTAGATAAATTGCCAAAAAATTCTTCTGCAGTAAGATTACATAACAGATGTAAACTTACAGGTAGACCAAAGGGCTACATGAGAAAATTTGGTATCAACAGAGTAACATTTAGAAAAATGGCTCTAGAAGGAAAGATTCCAGGCCTCACTAAATCAAGCTGGTAAGCACTCAAATTCATAAACTTTTAGCTAAGAGAAAAAATGGTAACAGATTCTATAGCAGATTACTTAACAAGACTTAGAAATGCTCAACAGGCGAAGCATAAAATCGTAGAGATTCCTGCTTCAAAAATGAAGAAGAGTATTACTGAAATATTATACGACCAAGGATATATCCTTAAGTATAAGTTTGATGATGAGGCTGGAAAGCATGGCACAATTAAGATTGCAATCAAGTATGACAGCAAAACAAAAGATCCTGTCATCAAAAAAATTGGAAGATTAAGTAAGCCTGGACTTAGAAAATATGTCAAGGCAGATGCTTTGCCGAGAGCCATAAATGGCCTTGGTATAAATATCGTATCAACCTCCAAAGGCGTTATGACAAGCAAGCAAGCAGCAAGAGAGAATGTCGGAGGTGAACTTATTTGTTACGTACATTAATTTGAAATTATGTCTAGAATAGGAAAAGCACCCATAAGTATACCTGGCGGAGTAACATTCGATGTTTCTAAGGGGAACTTGGTAACTATCAAAGGGCCAAAAGGTGAGTTAATTCAACAAGTTGACCCTGATTTGGAGTTGAAAGTAGAAGATGGTGTACTAAATATCAGTAGGCCAACTGAGCAGAAAAGGCACAAAGCAATGCACGGCCTATAC
>CAZIMH010000431.1:0-2443 GCA_964540155.1 uncultured Saprospiraceae bacterium | reverse complement strand
ATTGTCGTTTTTTTCTACTTTTCTTGCATAAGTATCGAAACCAATTTTACAGAATACACTATTCACCTGATTATAGATAAAGGATACAGCTTGTCCTCAAGGAGTTGTGAGATTACTGAAGTTAATTATAACAATCACCAAAATTTATATACTGTTTTATTTAAAAACGTAAAAGGAGGACATTCTAAAACAATTTTTTCGAATAAACCGTGTAATATTCATGATGGACATGAAGGAAAACGACTCAATGTGTACAAGAATAACATACTCATTAGCTCTTTTTCTGTTAATGATTTTAAAGTCCTTCAAAAAGATACAATTCATCTAAATAATTATCTGGAGTAACCTTTCTATATGCTTGAAATTAGTGATGATCTAAATACCAAATTGAAGCTAGCATACTAGGTTGATTCTGTTGATAAAGGAAATCAGTTAGTTGAGATTAGGTAGGAAGTAAGTTCTCTTACAAGCCTCTAACGTTAAATATATTCATTCAGCTTTGTTAGCATTTTCTTCGCTTTTTTCATCGATAAAAAAGCTAGCAAAAAATCTAGACGACCGAATGCTAAACTCTATGCCGCTCCCGCGTCCCACTTTCGGTCGTCAGGCTCGACGTCATGCTGCCCTATAGCGCCTTGCCACTTACAATGGACCAAATACCATACCCTAGACCCAGTATTAAAACCGTTGCACCGTGAACCGTTGCACCACTGGACCGTATTCCATATACCATATTCCCTAGACCTTAGATCCACTATTAAAACCATTGCACCGTGAACCGATGAACCGCTGCACCTATAACAAGCCCCCAAAACCATATTCCATATACCCTAAACCTTATACCCCCTTTCAGGATCTAATCGTACTTTTGTCCTCCGATAAATAAGATCAGTAGACAAATGAATCTGAAAGCCGAGATAGAAAAGAGAAAAACCTTTGGGATCATATCCCACCCAGATGCCGGTAAGACAACGCTGACGGAGAAGCTGCTCCTTTTCGGTGGGGCTATCCAGGTGGCAGGCGCGGTGAAGTCCAACAAAATAAAGAAGAGTGCTACATCTGACTTCATGGATATCGAAAGGCAAAGAGGGATCTCAGTAGCGACCTCTGTAATGGCTTTCGAGTATAGAGATAAGAAGATTAATATTCTGGATACACCTGGTCACAAGGATTTCGCAGAAGACACCTATCGGACACTGACAGCCGTAGATAGTGCTATCGTCGTGATAGATGTCGCAAAAGGGGTAGAGTCTCAGACGGAAAATCTGGTCGGTGTTTGTCGCACGAGGAAGACGCCAATGATCGTCTTCATCAATAAATTAGATCGGGAGGGACTCGACGGCTTTGACCTACTGGATGATATAGAAACCAAATTAGGGATGGCCGCATGTCCACTCAGTTGGCCCATCGGTATGGGGCAGCGATTCAAAGGTGTCTATAACATCTACGCTGGAAATATAAGGCTCTTCTCAGCTCATGGAAAGCAGACGATGGATGACACTATTCAGATAGATGACATTTCTGACCCCTCCCTCAATGACATACTCGGCGATGAAGCGGCAGCTACACTCAGAGAAGAAATAGAAACGATTACCAGCATCTATCCTCCTTTTGACAAAGAGGCGTATGAGCAGGGGGATCTCAATCCAGTTTTCTTCGGTAGTGCCATTAATAATTTTGGGGTGAAGGAAATGTTGGATTGCTTTGTAGACATCGCCCCAGCCCCACTAGCTAGAGAGACAGAGGAAAGGGCGATAGATCCCTATGAGAACAAATTCACTGGCTTTGTCTTTAAGATACATGCCAATATGGATCCTAAACACAGAGATCGTATCGCATTTATGCGTGTATGTTCAGGTATATTTGAACGTAATACCAACTACTTCCATGTTCGGAACAATAAAAAAATGAAGTTCTCTAATCCGACAATGTTCATGGCTGCCAAGAAGAACATTGTGGAGGCTGCCTTTCCTGGTGATATCGTTGGGTTGTATGATTCTGGCAATTTCAAAATAGGCGATGCATTGACGACAGGCGAGAAGTTGACGTTTAAGGGTATCCCTTCTTTTTCTCCAGAGCAGTTTAGATACATCAATAATGCGGATCCTATGAAATCCAAGCAACTTAATAAGGGCATCGATCAGCTGATGGATGAAGGCGTGGCACAAGTGTTTACCAAACTGGATTCCAATAGAAAAATCATTGGGACAGTAGGGGCACTACAGTTTGACGTTATCCAATATAGATTAGAGCATGAGTATGGCGCTAAGTGCTCCTACGAGCCGGTGGCACTCCACAAAGCCTGCTGGATAGCCTGTGATGACAAAAAGGCGATGGATGAGTTGCGCAGCAGGCGACGTAAAAATATAGCAACTGATAAGGATGGTAAAATGGTTTATCTGGCTGAGTCAGCATGGACACTTAAAATGGCACAGGAAAATCA
>CAZIMH010000430.1:0-2452 GCA_964540155.1 uncultured Saprospiraceae bacterium | reverse complement strand
CTTTTAAGGGAAGGTCGGGATGGGTCAAGCTAGGTACTCAAAAGCCGATAGTCATATAAAAATAATCGAGATATTATTACATGAAGCGCTTAGCATACTACATATTCTTAGGATATACGCTGCTAATACAAATAGGGTGTAGCTCAGAAGTCAATAAGCAGCTGGAGCCAAAAGGCGCTGCTTTGGGTAAGATGAATGAGATTATCGTCATCGCCGACAAAGCGGTGTGGGAGAGTGCTGTAGGAGATACCTTCCAATACTACTTTGAATCAGCGTATCCTATCCTCCCACAACCTGAACCTATTTTCGACCTGCGTCATTTCACGATAGAAGAACTGAATGGACAACCTCTGAGGAAAGAGCTAAGAACCTATGTCATCCTGTCTGATCTATCAGATGCGGAGTCTCCGACGACGAGAATGGTCAAGCGTGACTTGGGTTCTGAAAAGTATGGTGCTGCTATGAAAGGTGGTGATAGATTTTCATCAGTAGGACGGGACAAATGGGCCAGAGGTCAGTTGTTGGTTTACTTGTATGCGCCTGACAGAAACAAATTACAGAAAGCTATTACCTCTGGTTTTCCAGCTATAGCGACAAGAGTACACAAGCATGATGAAAAGCAATTGCGCTCATCAGTATATGTAGATAGGGTCAATTCAGGCATATCTGACAGGGTCAGAGATAATTTTGGAATTGACTTTGATGTACCTGGTGATTTCAGTGTGGCTATAGAAAATAAGGATGATAACGTATTGTGGCTACGAAAAATAGGAGATAAAGCCGATCAGAATATCGTACTTCAAAAAATCAAATACACTAATCAATCTCAGCTCACCAAAGAAGGGATTATATCTATGCGCAATAAATTTGGCAGCACCTATGTCACTTCAGACGAAGAAAATGATGTGATGGTCGTGGATGAAGAAAACCTTCCAGTGTATGAATACAATCTCAATATGGATGGGCATTATGGAAAGGAACTCAGAGGCATCTGGGAGATGACAAATACCTTTTCTGGCGGGCCATTTACCACCTATGTTATCCTCAAAGAAGCGACTAATGAAATCCTATATATAGATGTCTTTGTGCTGGCACCTGGCACCACAAAAAGAAATCTAATGATGCAGCTGAACCACATCGTCAAGTCTGCTAATATTATCGGGGCGCCAAAAGGTACACAGAACGGAGAATAGACTGTAATCAGGCTATTTCCAGAAAAAATGGCATTTCAGCTAAGATTTGGAAAGGATAGACTTAAATTAGTCTAGAATCTTGATAATGAGTTGGTTCTGCATACTCTGCTTCTAGAATAATTAGTTTATACCGTACAAAAACAGCAATACAGATGGCTATAGCGAAACCATTTAACCTACAAAAGTGGATAGATGAGCACCGACAAGAACTCAAGCCGCCAGTAGGCAATCGCAATCTATATAAGGAAGCAGGTGACTATGTGGTTATGATCGTCGCAGGACCAAATGCTAGAAAAGATTATCACTATAATGAGACTGAAGAGTTATTCTATCAGCTAGAAGGAAATATCGTGGTCAAGATACAAGAGGATGGAAAGACGATAGATATACCTATCAATGAAGGTGAAATGTTTCTGCTCCCTGCCAAGGTGCCACACTCTCCTGTCAGATCTGAGGGTAGTATAGGTTTAGTGGTAGAGCTAAAGCGAACAGGAACTGAGACGGATGGATTACAATGGTATTGTGATAACTGTAACAATAAGCTGCACGAGTCTTACTTCAAACTGACCAACATTGAGAAAGACTTCCTTCCTCGATTCAAAGATTATTACGCTTCTTCAAGTTTGAGGACTTGCTCTAACTGCGGTACAATCATGCCTACAGATGAGCGGTTTGTAAAATAATGGCCCAAGATCAACCGTCACATTCCAAAAGCATTTTCTTTGCCTCTGATTTCCATCTGGGACTGGATGGCCCTGACGCATCGTCAGAAAGAGAACGAAGAATCGTGGTCTGGCTGCGCAGCATAATAGACCGTACAGAAGCCTTATACCTGCTCGGTGATTTATTTGACTTTTGGTTTGAATACAAGCAAGTCGTCCCTAGAGGGTATGTCAGATTTCTAGGTCAGCTGGCGGCATTTACAGATAGAGGCATTCCTGTACACATCTTCACGGGCAATCACGACATGTGGCTATTTGACTATTTAGAAAAAGAGCTTAACGCTAACATCTACCGTGACCCTCTTACTACCGAATTACAAGGACTAAAACTGATGCTCGGTCATGGTGACGGATTAGGTCCAGGAGATCATGGCTACAAATTTATTAAGGCCGTTTTTCGTAATCGTATTAACCAATGGTTATTTGCTAGGCTACATCCCAACTTTGCCTTAAAACTAATGCAGCTTTCTAGCAAGACGTCTAGAGAATCTCAGTCTGCCAAGCCCTTTCTTGGAAAAGATAAAGAATGGTTGGTAC
>CAZIMH010000429.1:0-2468 GCA_964540155.1 uncultured Saprospiraceae bacterium | reverse complement strand
CATTATAATCCTGCAGGTAAGTCTTCAATAATAAAATTGAGTCCTGTACCATTTAATGTGAGGCTATTTAAATAACATAAATGCGTATCACATGGATCTATAAATAGGTCATCGCTCGTATAATTATACGTGCTGTCTACTTGTATACCCAGTTCGTATCCCTCCTCTACGAGGATACTTATATCATGTCCATAGGTGACAGTATTGTTGCCAGAGCCATCTATGATAGATATACTAGCTTGGGTATTATCTAGATAGCTGATAGTGACTCCACCACAATTGACACTGGTGTATTCGCCAGATTCTGTCATGTAGGTACAGGATATCGGTAAGAAAGACCTTGATTCTATTTGCAATGAATCAGAATCATTAAAATCAGTTTCATTCTGGCTACAACTGGCTAGTAATAGGCATAGCGTGGCCATGAGGACAAAAGTTAATTTGTACATTTTTTGCGTTTTTTGATATGAAAAATTATCGGACGGGTAAATGTCAGTGGCCACTGGACATAGGTATCCTAGACAAATGGATCACCACTCGTCTGCCTTGGGGATTAAAGTGTCTAGAGCCGACCTCGTTAGGTGCAGCTCTAGGATTGTTTCCACTTGGCTGTCATACTATAGTCGGATGAGGAGAAGGAATCTTACCCTTGGGGAAGAAAAAAATTCTATTTTTATTGAACTTAGAATCAATAGTGTCAGACTTAGAGCTTTACAAAGGATTGAAGAATGGCGACAGACATGCCATTACACAGATATATGATAGACTACTGCCGAGGGTCTCTGACTGGATTACAAGTAATAATGGAAGCGAATCTGATGCACATGATATCTTCCAAGAGACCTTAGAGACTATCTTACTTAAGGTAGATACTGTCCAAAGTAGTTTTGAAGGCATGGTCATCAAGATTTCAAAAAACAAGTGGATAGATAGACTGAGGAGGAAGAAGATTGCGCTTAAATATCAAGATGACAATCAACTGAACAGAGAGGAAAATGTGAGCTTCAAAAATATTGATACTGCTTACAATAAATATAGATTGATGGAAAAGCACTTCTCCACATTGAGTGAGGTTTGTCAGAAAGTCATGCAAATGGTCAAGCAAGGAATCGCTGTCCCACAGATAGTCCAGGAGCTTTCATTCTCTAATGCCAATAGTCTATACCGAAGAAAAGCAGCCTGCATAGACCGATGGTCTCAACTAATCAAAGCTGACCCTCTATATAATACGTTATACGAATGAAGCCAGAGCATCAAGTATTATATGAAAAGTATCTTCAGAATAGAATGGAGGGCGGCTCTCGAGAGGCTTTCGAGAAGCGTTTGGTGGAGGATGCGGGATTTAGAAGAGAATTTGAATTGTATCAGGAGATGGAAGGATTTGTAGGAGAGCGGGTGGAGAAGGGAAAGGCGTTGGATGTGTTAAGGGGGGTGGGGAGAGAGCGGAAGGGTGGAGAAGTAGAACTGAAACTTAAGAAACCTCAGCGCAGAAATTGGTTATGGATGATACTAGGATTAGGTGTTCTGACCCTGGTCTCTTTTTACTTAATAGAACAGTACAATAAGGACAGAAAACATCAAGAGCTACTTGCTTCGTATGAATATCCCCCTAATCGCGGCACTCGTTCTCTTGATATAGCAACCACAAAATTAGATAGTGCCATCCATTATTTCGATTTGAGAAGGATGGCTGAGAGTGAGGCATTGTTTTTAGAGATTTTAGAAATGGATTCACTACATCAAGATGCGAATCGATATATGGGGCATATTAAGTTTTTGGAGGGGGAGTATGAGAAGAGTCTATTCTTCTTAAAGAATATTACCCTTGACTCTTTTGATGCTTCACTTCTAGTCTTGCTAAAAACCGTTCAATAAAATGCTTGTATTAAAATAGTGATTTACCGGTGTACCTGTATCAATATCTGCATCCAAAACAAATCGACTTGAAAAATGAAAGTCAAATGATCTTTCACTCCCCAAGTCATTAATCAAGATTCCTGTCGTATTGGTTAAACCAAGACTATTAAGAATAAAACTCTTCTCAAATGTAGATAACAGGAAATTCTCTATTTTATTCCCTTCATCATCATAAAAAGTAATTGATGGGTCAATTTTCCCTCTATACCAAGACAATCCGTTATCACCTGGATCTAACGATATCCTTATTATGTGTTGCCTATAATGTATCGGATCAATGAAAATCTGTTGAGGCTGAACTTGTCTTACATTTTCATGAGTATGGCTATGTTTTCTCTCGACTCCAAGCCATTTTAGAAAAAAAGAAATAATTCCCTTTTCTTTAGGATTCTTATTTCCAACTAGTTGAAGAAAAGGGTTCTGACTGAATGAGTGTTGAATGGCTTGTGGAAAATTATTCGCTAACTCTATATGCACTATTCTTGTTGTATCAAAAGAAATAATGCCCAAAGGACCAGGACTCGTGTTTGAATCCTGCCACTGTTGTTGAT
>CAZIMH010000428.1:0-2469 GCA_964540155.1 uncultured Saprospiraceae bacterium | reverse complement strand
TCACAAAGTATTGTTAATTAGGATATAGATCGAAATTATGTCCTCATATTACGTTTTTATGAGGTCGTAGTGTGCAAAACTTTAATAAAAGTACATTAGCTCATATATATATTAATCTTATATCTTAGCAACTTATAAGCAGTAGGTTATACCTAAAATTGTGATACTAATTTGAATATATTTAAACATACAGCCGCCTTCGTAACCCTTCTATTATTCATAGGAAGTGTAGATGCCTCAGCAGCCTTTACTAAGATAGATAGCTTGCCATCTGTCTTTATGATAGGTCAGAATGATATCTTATATGAGGAGTTAGTAGAAGAGTGTACGCATCCGCTTTTGACCGCCTGTCAGGATTCAATGGATTTGGCTTACCAAAAATGGGTAGAGTTACTCAGTGAAATGGAAGTCGAAGCTGAAAAATCAGAATTTGATATCAAAGGCATAAAAATCTGGCTCAATGTATTTTGGAGACCTAATGGCAGCATCAAGCACATAGTCTACTTCCCTAAACCTACTTCCAGAAATATGGATTTCAGTGATCTCACTAAATTCTTTGGTCGCTTTGTGAAGGTGTATGAGATGGAGAGGATATCAAATGAATGTTATAGTCATTATGGGAGTGCCACTTTTCCCACCTTCTCATCCTTATACTTGGATAAGAAATAAGGACAACGACAATTTTTGCTTTTATACAAGATTTGTTCTTTAGATAGTGTTTGCAGTGTGGAGATATTGCTAACTTAGGATATAACAATAATCATTATTCCTATATCTGAAAGAACAAAACTTCATTGTATGAAAACTTTCTATTTTATTGCTTTGCTTATTTATAGTACAGGACAACTATCCGCTCAATCAAATCCACAAATTGAACTTGGTGCCAAATGGACATACGAAAGAGATGTAAGAATCCCAAGAATGGTGGACTTTGTGACATACGAGGTGATGGACACCCTCACCATAGATAGTCTCTCTTGCTTCATTGTAGACAATGTTTTACCAAATGGAAATCAAGTGGCGACAGCGACTATGTGCATATCTGATAACAAGGTATTTGTTCCAGATAGTAGATTGGAAGATGGTTTTCAGTTGATTTATGATTTCGATGCTGTAGACACTTTTCGTATTCAATGTGCTGGGCTAAATGAATTCTTTGAATGTGCGGCACCTATAGATTCCATAGAGACTGTACAGATAGCTGATGGACAATTGATAACCAGGAGAAAGATTGATGCAGGTTTCAATTCTGAGTGTGCATCTGGTGGATTTATCTCATCACGTGTATACGATGGTATTGGGAATGATTATGGTGGCCTTTTTCGCAACTTGGATTTCTGTAATAATCTAGCTGACCCAGTCAGTTCAGAAGAAACACGACTAAGATGTTTTGAGAATAGCACAGCCTCATTTCGGTTTGTAGATTATCCTTGTGATACCATAATTCAAGGAGACGGTACTGACGTGATTGATATAATGGATGGCCATGAATCTACAATCTTTCCTAATCCTGCCAGAGGTGTGGCATTTGTAGATAACCCTACTCATGATTTGACTTATAGATTATTCAGTATGGAAGGTCGGCTGATCTCAGAGGGCACATATCTAGAAAGTGGAATAGAACTCCCTTTTCAAGGCATATATATTGTAATGCTATACGCTGATGGTCTGGAGTGGACACAACGTGTTCTGAATACACTTTGATGCAACTAGGATATTACATTTATATGCTTTTTTAACAGCTTCAAAACATACTTTTGGGCTGCTATTATAGTTATTGATGTATATACGACGCCTATGAAAAAGCTGACTCACACTTTACCACTTATGTTTTTAATGCTCCTGGGATGGATGTCCGTATGCCAGGCGCAGGTAGATACCAATGAAGTATCAGATCCTGAAGCCATGCAGTTACTCCAGCAAATCAGTGATACTTACCAAAAAGGGACGGGACACAAAATTGAATTTAGTCTAGATATAGAATTGCCAGCTCAAGGAAAAGAGACGCAGAAAGGTCAACTAATCCAGCAAGGCGACAATTTCGTATTAGAAATGGAGGGACGTAAAATAATCTCTAATGGAGAATCAGTGTGGCTTTACATGGAGGACTTGAATGAAGTCCAAATCAATGATGCTGACTTTGAAGACGAGACTACCTTTAGCTCCCCGTCAGACATATTTAAACTTCATACCTCCGGAGAATATATTTTCGCTGTGTCCAATAAGTTTGATGAAGAGGGTGCTGCCGTCACACAAATAGAAGGTAAGCCTACTGATTCTTACTCAGAATACTCCAAAATGAGACTTACAGTCATCGACAAAGGATTGAATGTTAAGCGATTAAAGATATTCGGCAAGGATGGCAGCAGATATACTATGAATATCATCTCCCACAACGATGCCTATACTCCTGCTGCTGGCGTATTTGGATTCGATGCTTCTCAGTACGAGGGTGTACATGTAGAAGAT
>CAZIMH010000427.1:0-2475 GCA_964540155.1 uncultured Saprospiraceae bacterium | reverse complement strand
GTTTTCTCACATCGCCCTTTCTGCTAACTTTTAGCAACTTTCAACCAATTATTTTATAACACCTATTGAAATCATGCGCTTTAGTTAGACTGGGTTATATGTCCACAGCCTATTCAGCGCTTATTTCTTTATGAGTAAGATTTAACCTAAATGTCACAAGCATCCGTGGGCTTATGACTAATAGCTGTCATATTAAGTATATGATGTAGGGTTAAAGTAGTCATAGAGTGTTTGCCTGTAGAGGGGATACTAAAGTGAAGACATGTGATTCCTTGTCTTAGTAGTACAACGATTGAAAAATGAAAAACCTACTAACAACAACACTAATAATTTTGATAGCTCTTACAGGGTTATTTGGCGGTATTACCCCATCGTCTAAAATTATTAATACTGAAAAAGTAATTGTCATTTCTGCAATAGAAGGATTATTCGAATCAGCTTCTTTCGATGAAGAGAGTGATTTAATGAGATTCACTACAAACACAGATATCTCTGTAATTCAAATAATGAATGCAGAAGGAGAATTGCAATTCCAATTGCCCGTCATGACAAATGATGTTCAACTCAATACGAATCTATTTGGATCAGGTGAATTCAAATTAGGTTTTGTTATGCAGGGTGAAAATCAAGTCTACTATACAAAAGTTAATATAAAATAGGTTGAATTCTATTCCAGAGCAGCTATGGAACTTAACCAAAGAAATAGCTCTCAAAAATTCCAATTGAGGATGATTTCAATTTGTGATAGAATGTTTAAGGAAGAAATGAGCGGCACCAAGCAGTCCGCAAATTTCAAAAGCAAGATTAGTCACCTTGCAAAAATGATAGAATGTTTAAGGAGAAGAGCTTAGTCACCTCTTCATGAAAATGGTTCTTGAATCGATAATAGGATCGGAACTAAAACAAAAGAAAAGAGGACGTAATTCATTTTATGTTCTCTTTACTTTTCACACACACTCTTTCAAACCACTTTTAAAACATTATAAGAAATCTACTTGTAAAACCACTTAGAATGAACACAGTGATAATCCGAATAACGAAAGCAACCCTACTGCTCCTAATCGCATTTTGCACGAAGGGAATAAGTCAAGTTGCATATAATGAAATCAACTTTACAAGTCAGAACAATAAGTCCCACGAGACTGAACTCAACACTATATTTAAAGATTATCAAATCCTAGAGATAGACTCTAATGTCAAAGCAGTTAAGAATAATCAAGGATGGTTATCTGTAAAAAATGATGGAGAGATAATAGCACAACTCAATGTGCATTCAGAAAACATCATCCATGAAAACGAACAATTAAATCACTTATCATTCCTTTCTGGAACCGTAAAAAATGGTGGACATACAAGTCTGACGGTCGGACAAAATTTTACTTACGGTTATTTCCAATCTGGGAGTAAGAAATACTACATACAACCTCTTAGGCATTTTGTTACTAATGCAGATAAGTCCCTACATGTTTATTATGAAGAACAGGATGTAATCCAAAAAAACCATGCAGGTTGTGGTCATAGACATGGCCTACAAAATGAAATTATAAATAAGCTAGAATCAACGCCTCATAAAAATGCATCATCATGTATGATTCTAGATATGGCTATTGCCAACACACATGATATGCTTCAGAAATATGGATCTACTCAGGATATAGTAGACCATAATGCAGCAATACTTAATATGGTGCAAACTGACTTCAGGTCAGAATTTTCTGTCAATGTCGAATTCAAACTGGTAGCTATTCATATAGCAGAATCAAATAATGATCAACCCTTGGCAAATAGCTTTAATAGCACAAACTCTAGCGAGCTCTTACCTGCATTCAGAGCATGGGCAGGCAATAACAACTTCGGATTACCGGATGGTCTGAATGGAGGATTCCAACAAGATTTTGACATAGCAGTATTATGGACTGCAAGAGATTTAGATTTTGATGGAGGTGATGTTATAGGTCTGGCTTATACACCAGGATGGTATAGCATATTAGAAGACTTCAGTCCTATAGCTCCAAGATTAAGATCACTTATGTCTCACGAAATAGGACATAATTTTTCAGCTGTCCATGATCCTGTAGGCACTACAAGTATAATGGCACCGATGACTGTACAAACTACTCTGTGGTCAGAAAAGTCATCTATAGATATAGGCAATCATATGGCGTCTCTGTCATTTTTGAATTCATGTGATTCTCAAGGTGCCCCTATTGCATTTGGATTGCAAGAATGTCATGCGGTATGCCTAGGCGGAAATGTAGAATTTGAAAATCAGTCACAGTATGCAGATAGTGGTTCTTGGAATTTCGAAAATGCAACTCCATCTACATCCACCGACGATAAGCCTATGGTCAGTTTTAATGAAGCAGGAGTGCAATTAATTGAACTAACAGCTTCAAATAATGCCGGAGAAGACACATATACCACATACGTAAATGTAGAACCCGAACCTCAAGTAAATTGCAGTCCTTCGTCTCT
>CAZIMH010000426.1:0-2475 GCA_964540155.1 uncultured Saprospiraceae bacterium | reverse complement strand
TACATTTTCACAACCCTAGCTGTCCCTTTCTTTTCACCTATCTGAAATCGGATAAGGTATATCCCCGACTGTTGTCTAGATAAATCAAGGGTCTTCCCCTGCCCAGGGACCTGCACCGCTCTACCCATAAAATCAAATACACTTATATTATCTATGAGTTCTTCTGATTCTATTATGATCGCACCTGTAGTAGGGTTAGGGTAGACCAAAACCGTTAATCCTTCTACATCTACCACTGATGAGGTCATACATGACAAGTCATACGGAGAGAAGCTACCTTCATTAGTATCACCATTTAACCCATCTACACCACTGAAGGTCCAATCCGCTTCATTAAATGTAGTGGATAGGCTAGGTGCATCATCTGTTCTCTTGGCCCATCCATCGCTGTATTCCCAAGCCTCACCCGTTCCATCTACATCCTGAATACCAAACACATCGATAAGTTGTCCATTCTCAAATAATTCTATCGCATCATCGCCATTGAAACTAACATCCTCTTCTTCGTCCTGAATCAGAAAGCTGTTATTTGTGGGGCCAAAAAATGCTCGAAACGCTATGGTGTCATTGGTCACAAAAATGCAATTACCTCCAGGAATATCTTGATTTAGAAAATGCTCTAGACCATCTCCACCACTTCCATTGTTAGCAGAACTGAGATCATACCTTGCGGCTTGTTCGCTGGTCAAATCTTCTGACACAAAGAGCTCTATCGCTTTGACAGCTGGTGATTCGAGTATACCACGCAGCTGAATTCCCTGTTGTAAAGGGCCATCATTATCTATTATAAATACAGTTACGCCATCATCCAGTAAAGGCCCACCCGACACCAATGGAAATATTGTCACTATTAAATTCTCCAGGGGTTCCGCTTCTGTATCATCGATAAGCTCTATAGTAAGCGTCTGAGAGGAATTGGATTCAGGCGCAAATGATAAGGTGTCTGTGCTCAATATATAGTCTACATCGACAGTGGCTTTTGGGTCGGGACTGTTAACGACACTGGCGACATATCGTAAGTCACCTGAAGGGGCATTATCCATAAAAAACTCAACTACAGCCATTTCATCAGATTCTCTGACATACATATCTCTGAATGAGGCACTGAGGATGGGCTCCCTCATGCAATTGCTTATAAAAGATATTCTGTCAGGTGAGGCAAAAACGGGTACGCCTTCCTCTATACCTACAACATTCACCGATCTTGTCCAGTTAGACGGGTCAGAAAAATCACCATCAAAATCGCAGGCTTCCAGAGAAGCGCCACCGCCATCAGCCATCTGGCTCCATGGAAGATTATCACTGTACTCAAAATCGATGATAGTATCTCCCACTGCATTGATTACCACTATCTGCTCACCACCATTAGAGAGAGATCCAGATTCCCACTCAAGCGCATCGTCAAAATAGATGGCTTGGTGCTTCCGACTGTCATTAGTCAGGACAAGCGTCGTTTGTGGCGCTAGTGTAATGGCTGGAAAGATGAAAGATATACCCTCTGTAATTTCGTAACCTTCTAGGTCGAGCACTTCTGTAGAGTTATTATAAAACTCTAGAAATTCTGTATCCTCTCCAGGGAAATTATACATCATCTCTGAGATGACCAGACCCTGCGCCTTGACATAGAGGGCAGAGAATAACAGGAAAGCATAAAGAAGCGTAGTTTTTTTCATGATAGATTTTCTAGTTCCAAATTACTCATTCTTACGATATTCAGAGGATTGGAGGTTAAACTATAGTTAACAAGTGACCTACTATGGCATTGGAGGCGTTATTGCTATGGTATTAAGAAATAAGTTTATATACATTCGTGCAAAATTTTTTCTCAAAATGAAACTACTCTATTTAACACTCGTTGTCTCCTTTCTGAGCCTTTCAGCGTTCACAACCAACGGCCCCCTATCCGGTATTCCATCTGTAGATATTAAGACCCTCGAGGGTAAGACTGTCAATATACAGGACTACGTAGGTAAAGGAAAAATCACCGTTATCAGCTTTTGGGCTACGTGGTGTAGTCCTTGCAAAAAAGAATTGGATGCTATATCAGACATCTATGGCGACTGGCAGTCAGATTATAACATGGAGTTATTGGCGATTACGGTAGATGATAGTCGGTCACTCACCAAGGTGCCTGCGATGATAGAGACGAAGGGTTGGGAATTTACGGTGTTGTCAGATTCGAAGAGCGACCTTAGAAAAGCACTTAACTTTCAGGCAGTACCGCAGACATTTCTTTTAGACGAGAATGGTGATATTGTGTACTCTCACTCTGGATATACGCCAGGAGATGAGTTTGAGCTGGAAGAAAAGATAAAAGCCTTAGCTACAAAATAAATTATTGTCTTTGATAAAAAGACATCAGTGACTGAGTTATAGCAATATGACTCAGTTTTTTTTATGTCTATCAGAAAGGAAAGTCATAGAATAATTCCAACTTAGTGAGGGTATGAAAATAGGTATCGCACAGATTCAGCC
>CAZIMH010000425.1:0-2477 GCA_964540155.1 uncultured Saprospiraceae bacterium | reverse complement strand
CATGGAAAAAATAAAACTCCCAGGATCTTCTTTGAATGATTCGAAATTGGAAACTATGGCAGGTACTTTAAAGCCTATTATAAAGCCAAATATGGCGTTTAGAAGTCCATCTTTTAAGGGTGAAGAACTGGCTATTTTGACCTTTAGTGCTGGTATAATGCCTTCTTTATGTCGTCGTCTGAGCTCAGCTCTGACTACATAAAATGAGAAAACAAAAGTTAAGGCGAGGAATATGCCAAAAGTCTTAAATATGGAACTCCAGTTATCAACCTCAGTTCCAAGTAGGTCATGCAGAATATAGGAAACATCTGGATACATAGTCAGCTCATTCTTGTCAGAAATAGACTGCTAAGATAGTATTTACATTTTCAGATTACTGAACAGAAGATGCGAGTGTTAAGACGGCTTCTTTTGCATCCCTCCCACGAACGTACATAATGGTCACTCTATCACCGGGATTAAAATTTTCCAGCGTCTCTATCAGGTCTATGTTAGATGTGATCTCATAGTCATCTATGGCGATAATCAAATCACCGGCTAGAATAGAGCCACTCTGAGAATAACTCAAGCCTAACAAGCCCGCTTTTTCTGCAGGACCGTTCTTTATAATCTCACTGATCATAGCGCCTTGCTGTCTTACATAATTTTGATTCACTAGCTCTATCCCTATGATCGGTCTCTTTAATTTTCCATATTGGATGAGGTCTGGCACGACGATATTGACCACACTCACAGGAATAGAAAATCCGATACCAGAATAAGCCCCAGAAGGAGAAAATATAGCTGTATTCACACCAATCAACCGACCTGATGAATCCAATAAAGGTCCACCTGAGTTTCCAGGATTAATAGCGGCGTCAGTCTGGATTACATCATGAATCTTAGTCCCCATCACTGAAGTGATTTCCCTACCCAAAGCACTTACTACACCAGTGGTTAGTGTCTGGTCGAACCCAAATGGGTTTCCTATCGCATAGGCAAATTGGCCTACCCTTAGATTGTCTGACCGCCCTATAGGCAGGGCTTTTATCTTAACATCAGCTTCTATTTTGAGTACAGCTAAATCCTTATTTGGCGCACTACCAATCACCTTTGCATCATAACTGGTCTGATCTCCGAGGGTAACTGTAAATCTATTGCCACCCTCGATGACATGAAAATTAGTGACTATGTGTCCATATTCATCCCACATAAAGCCAGTGCCTGTACCCCTCGGCATCTCAGTTACATCCATAGAGATACCTCTTCTTTGTACGGTACTGGTGGTAATAAAGACGACTGAGGGCGCTGCAGAATCAAAAAGCTCTATCACGCCTAATTCATGGTCCCCATAATCTAGCATAGGAGCTATAGGGCGCTTAAATGGTCTATCTGTGGAGTCTGAGGCCGTGGATGGTTGCTGCATACCAGCAAAGGCTACATTTTGTTGCTGAGCCTGCTGTTCCTCTGTAACCTGCTCCTTTGCTGAGTCTTGAGTAAAATTTCTTCCAAGTATAAAGCCTCCTAGAAGCACTAAAAGGGTTAAAAACAGCTGTGATACTTTCATTTTCAGGTCTATTACGTAGAATTGTGAGCCAAAGTTACTGGTTTAAAACTGCTATAAAACCAATAGAGTTCTAAATAATCAAGCAATTTTATAAACATATTATAATAAATTATATATAACAATGTGTTGAAATTGTGTTTGTTCTCACTCTAATTCAATCTTATCTTTGACATGTAATCGAGTGAAAGCACTGAGATTCTAGGCTTGAGAAGCCTAAAATCTAAAACCAAGAGTCCTAACTATACGAATCCTTAGAGAAGGCCTCTTAAACGAGATTGAGTTTTGTTATTTTTTTTGAGTTGGTTACAAAAAAATATCGAATTTATAACAGTGTCTTTAGCTTGACTAAGGAAATGTTCATGGGATTATAATTTGCAGATGGTCGCTGGGGAGCGACCATTTTTTTTTGCCCCTACCCTAACTCCGACGCATATCTATAAAGACGTATAAATAAGAAAAGAGATTACTGCATGCACAGCAATCTCTTTTCTTCTAGAGTAATAGGCTAATAACCTATTCAAAAACCTTTATCAGATATTCTTTACTCTTCTAGCTGGGTAAGCGACTGTAATTCCAGCAGCACCTAATGCTTTTTTGATCTCTCTGTATGAATTAAAATATACATCCCAATATGTTGCATCTGTGGCGTAAGGTCTTACTGCAAGTAGTATATTATTCTCATCAAACTTTTCTATCTCTATCGTTGGCTCATCTGGCAGTTTTTCATGAACATTATCTAGCGCTTTTTTGATAATACCTTGCACTTTCTCGAAATCCTCTTCATAAGGCATAGCGACATTTAGATCTACTCTTAATTTACCATTTGCAGTAAGATTAGTCATAATACCACTTGTAGCGATTCCATTAGGCATTATTACTTTCTTGTTTTCAAGGGTATTTATAATTGTATTGAATACTTGTATTTCGCTTA
>CAZIMH010000424.1:0-2482 GCA_964540155.1 uncultured Saprospiraceae bacterium | reverse complement strand
CCATCAAAATCTTTATTTGTGATGTAAACTGAGTCTTGGTTGAGAAATGAGAAAGGTTTGACTTTATGTATTCTGGTGAATTTAGAATCAGAGGGACTTATCCACTCAGGCTCTAGCTCATCACTATTAAAGAAGGGTAACTCTGAGGGAGGCGTATTAGCACATGCCCACATACAAAAGATAAATAAGATATAACTTACGATACGCTTCATTCTTCTATTTCATTAAGTACACTAATACATGTACTAGATCCTAAATATCCAAAGTAGCGATTATTTTTCCATACATAGTTAGCCAGTACTTTTCCATTAATATCTCTAATTCGTGTTTTTATGGCTTTTCCATCTTCATATATCTTATAAATTTGGATATCACCAGAAGGAAAATATTCTTGATATTCACCCTGCCATTTTCCTTTGATCGATGTGTACTGATATGAAAGATTCCCATTAAAATGAAATCCTTTCTGAGTGCCATCCTCTTTGCCTTCCTTATATTCTCGCGAATACTTTAGATTATCATTAGAATGGTAGGCTACTATTGTTCCTGAAAACAAATTTCCTTGATAATAAAATAAGCTATCATCAGTCATTGTAAGAGCCGCGTCTGTATCTGATACCACTTTAGATTCTGGCATTAGATTACAACTGGCAATATTGAAGAAAGTTATTAAAGTCAGAAAAGAAATCAGACTGATACTTTTATAGAATTCTAAGCTATTCAGTCCTGTGTATTTCATAGCGTAAAATTACAGTAGAGATATCATAAGCCGTATAAATATCAGGTCAAAATGATAATAATGTTGATATATGTTGAAACAAATTGAGTCACCACAGTGAATTAGTGTTGGATTTAGATTTGTACAAAAACCCATGTATAAAAAAACAGGAATTCACATTAAAGCAAATTCCTGCATCTTGTTCTATTGTATTTTATTAGTTACGACTAATCTTCTATTCTCCTTTTGTAAGAATAACTTTTTTCATAAAGACCTCTGTGCCTATTTGCATTCTTAATATATAGTCTCCTGCAGCAAGACTACTCATATCGACTACTAGTTTAGAATTCTTGACATTCTGATTATGCGATATGACGATTAATTCTGCACCCAATACATCATATATACCTCCTGAGACCAAAGCATCTATATCAGACTTTTGAATTTCTATATTCACATTACCCGTAGTTGGGTTTGGATACAAAGAAATACCACTCTTAATAAATTTCTCTTTGACCTGAATACTTCTTACTGGAGAATAAGTGTATGTGCCATCTAAATCTTTCATCTTCAATCTGTAGTAGTAAGTGCCTGATTGCAAGTCCTCATCTACAAAATCATATTTTTGCTGAACTGAAGAATTGCCAGCTGCCTGTACTTCACCTATCTGCGTAAATTCTTCTGCAGCTTCATGACTTCTCTCTATTTCGAAAACATCTGTATTCACCTCATTAATTGTACTCCAATCTAGTCGTGCAATATTGTCTGACTCTTCGTATCTGACAGTAAAGTCTAATAATTCTAAACCAAGAATACTATTAAAAAATAAACCGGCATCAACAGTCGCATCCACCTCACCTACAAGTAGGGTTAGCTTCTGAGATATTCCTCTTGAATTATCAAACAGGTCTGCATATGCATCACTATCAGATTCATCGTCGGTTGCATCTGGTTGCACAAAGGCATATCCTTCAGGCGCAATGAACTCCACATAATAGTCACCTGCTGGCAAATGCGTAAAGACATATTCTCCAAATTCATTTGTCACTGCAGCACTGACCAATGAATCCGTACCATTCATTAGATTTATAGTAACGCCTTCCACTGGTGTATCATTGTCATCAAATCCATCGAATACACCAAGTTCACCATGATCAATCCAGACTTGATCTCCAATTCTATTTCCTTCATAAAAGCCTGCATCCATATGCATCACTGCCTCATTATTCCTCACTGGAATAATATCCGTAGGCCAAGAATTATTATCGCTGTACGTTGCTTCAAAAATACTCCAGTCTCCTAATAGATTACTATCATTTAATTCATCATCACTTGCCAAAGATAATGTAGGTATATATCCGTTAAGGTCATCTGGTAGATTAAATTCAAGGTAATAATCTCCTTCTTCAATATCGCCAAAGAAATAATTACCATTTATGTCCGTAGTAGCTGTACCCATTAGGACACCTGCATCTGTATACAACTCTACTATTACGCCTTCTATAGGTGGTTCGGAAGCGTCTCTTATACCATCAGCATTCAAATCTTCCCATACTCTATTACCTATGCTAGACTGATTACATGCACTTACTTCTAAGTCTAGGATTATATTATAGTTACATCCATTATCATCTTCCAATTCAACTGTATGTATACCTGTCGTACTAAATATTCTCCCAGCTACGAATACTTCTTCTCCAGCACAAATCTCATCTTCCATCATTATATCCGCTGTCGGCGTATAAAAATCTAGATTCAATACAT
>CAZIMH010000423.1:0-2489 GCA_964540155.1 uncultured Saprospiraceae bacterium | reverse complement strand
ATGTCATTCCACCCCCTATAAGCAAGTTGTCACAAAAGTCCAGCAAGCGTTCTATTAGTAGAATCTTGTCTGATACTTTAGCACCTCCAAGTATCGCTGTGAATGGTCTTGGAGGACTGTTCAGTACTTTTTTGGCGCTTTGAATCTCTGTCTGCATGAGCAGTCCTAATGATTTGTTTTCTTTTTCGAAATGTTTCGCTACTGTTACATTGGATGCATGTGAACGGTGTGCAGCACCGAAAGCATCATTGACAAAAGCGTCAGCCAGCTTAGCCAGCTTTGCTGCCATTTCCTCATCTCCTTTGGTTTCACCTGCCTCAAATCTTGTATTTTCTAGAAGAAGGACTTCTCCAGGTTGAAGACCAAGTGCCAAGTCAAAGGCTGTTGGTCCTATCGTATCTTTAGAAAATTTGACTTCCTTTCCCAAGAGTTTAGAAAGGTGAGGGACGATGTGCTTTAGGGAAAACCGGTTTACGTCTACCTTGCCATCAGGTAATTTCTTTTTTTGTGGCCTGCCTAAATGTGATGCCAAAATTACGGATGCACCATTCTCAAGAAGATGTTTAATGGTAGGCAAGGCTTTTTGCATTCTTGTATCATCTGTAATCTGATGATTTCTGTCCAATGGTACATTAAAGTCAACTCTGACGAGGACCTTCTTACTTGAGATATTTTGCAACATGAATCAAGTTGGTTTTGATATAAAAAAGGAAAGCTGACACTAAAGGGTCAGCTTTCTAATTATTTGTTTGGATTACTATACAAGTGTCGCTAGTTCAGCTAACCTCTTTGAGAATCCGGCTTCATTATCATACCAAGAAACCAGTTTTACAAGTCTGCCTGAGGCTTTTGTAAGACTTGAATCAAAGATAGATGAGTGTGTATTCCCTATGATATCTGTAGATACTATTGGGTCAGTCACGTACTCCAATATGCCTTTCATTTTTCTACTGGCATACTTTTTAAAAGTGGCATTGATTTTCTCTACTGACACTTCTTTATTAAGTAATACATTTAGTTCTACTAGTGAACCAGTGATAACAGGCACTCTTACTGCCATAGCAAAAAGTTTACCGTCTATCCCATCTATGACTTTTGTTACCGCTTCTGCTGCACCCGTAGATGTCGGAATTATATTTAAGGCAGCAGCTCTTGCTCTTCTCAAATCTCTGTGTGGGGCATCTTGGATGCGTTGGTCACCAGTATACCCATGTATAGTTGTCATTGTTCCCTGATCCAATCCCCAGTTCTCTTCTATTATTTTTACCAACGGTGATAAGCAATTGGTAGTGCAAGATGCATTACTTATTATCTTATCTCGATTTGTAATTTTATCGTCATTGACCCCAATCACTATTGTTTTGATATCCTTACTCTTTCCTGGTGCAGATATAATCACTTTCTTTGCTCCAGCCTTGATGTGAAGTTTAGCGCCTGCAGAGTCTCTGAAAAATCCAGTGCATTCTAGAACAACGTCAATTTTGTTTTTCTTCCATGGAAGTTTAGCTGGGTCTTTGATTGCCGTAGCAAGTATTTTCTTTCGACCCACGATCAAGTGGTCATCAGTTGCCTTAACTGTTCCGTCAAATTTGCCTTGCGAAGAGTCATATTTCAATAAATGTGCAAGTGTGTGATTATCAGTAAGATCATTTATTGCTACGATTTCTACTTTTCTATCATTAATTAAATTTCTAAAAGTTAATCGCCCAATTCTTCCGAAACCATTAATAGCTATTCTGGTCTTTGCCATAATTTTAGTTTTACTTTTGCTTTTTACTTATTGCAAAAATACATTAAGCCTTCTAATTATACCTTACTTAAATTATTATATTGAAAGCAAGGCAGTTTACAGAATATAATTGGCGATTTGTCTAAAAGAAGCAAATGTTGGTATGCCTTTCTGCAATAATTTGTTATCGGTGTTTTTAGGGCTGTATACCAGTACGTCTATATTGGCATTGATTGCTCCCATAGCACCGTGATATGTGTCTTCTATCACTAGACATTTGTTTGGGGGTATATCCATTGTGGCTGAGGTATGCAAAAATAATTCAGGCTCAGGTTTCCATTTTTGAATATCATATGCTGAGAATATACAATCATCTGGAAAATAGGATTTTAATCCTGCCGCTAACAAGGTAATCTGCATTTTCTCAAGTGGACCATTAGATGCTACACACTTCTTACAATCTAAAGATTCTATAAATTGCTTTACACCATCGATAGGCAGGAGTTCATTTTCAAAAATGACTTTACATCGTTTTCTGAATTCCTTTTCAAAATCAAACGGTGGGCCTGATGCCAAAGTCTCCTCTAGGTAAGCGGTGATTTTTTCGAAGGATGTACCAGCAAACATCTCAATTATTTCTTCGTCATTACATTCCATACCCAATTCTCTTAGCATTTCAGCTAAGAGTGTATTTGACAGATGCTCGCTGTCTACCAAGGTGCCATCACAATCAAATATGATAAGATCGTAGGCCTTTTCG
>CAZIMH010000422.1:0-2490 GCA_964540155.1 uncultured Saprospiraceae bacterium | reverse complement strand
TTATTGCGATGCTGCCCTCCTGGTCCAGATGCTTTAAAGGCTTGTACAGTTATTTCTTTTAGATTCATCGAACTTGTGTCAGGCATAAATACTTCACAGCATTTGATGTACCAGTTCTTTCGCTTCGAAAATTTTCTAACAGGACTTTTGCTTATCCACTGTATCGTACCCAGCCAGTCTTCTACTTCTGAGATCTTATCTATTTCTATTCTAAAAACAATTGTTTCTATAGAGCGGGGGAGAGGACCTATTTTCTGCCTTACGATTTCATAATTAGTATTTTGAGCTTCTAAGAATTTCTTGAATCTCATCTGTACTCCTTGGACCGCAAGCCCACATTCGATAGGCCCTCTTCCAGCCGTAAATAATATGTATTTATTCTTTTTCATTATTTGTCTCTGTCCATTCTAACTATTCTTGGATAAAATTTTCCTATGATGTCTACCAGTTCATTCTGATAGGACATCACTTTTTCCAGACTCTTGTAGGCATAAGGCGACTCATCTAAGGCACCACCTATAAGCGTTACTCTCTTGTTGCGCAATTCTTTTCTCATCTCACTTTTTGTGTTATTAGAAATGGTCTCCTTACGACTACATTTTCTACCAGCTCCATGTGAAGCAGAACAGATAGAAGCTTCATTGCCTTTCCCTTTGACGATAAAACCTGGATCCGTCATAGAGCCAGGAATCAATCCTAAGACATCTCTACCAGCTGGGGTAGATCCTTTTCTGTGTACAATCATTTCTTTCCCATCTACAATTTCTTTCCAAGCAAAATTGTGATGGTTCTCAATTTTCATTAATGGTTTGAGCCCCAGTGGCTTTGCCACATTCTTGTGTATCTGATCATGACAGGCCTTAGCATAATCGCCAGCTAGATTCATAGACATCCAGTATTCTTGTCCATTTGTCTCCTTAAGATCTAGCCATCCTAGATGTCTCATATTGTGAGGAAGCCTTGACTGCTCCTTTGCTAAATCAGAATAAAACTTAGCGATAGATGCGCCGAATCCTCGAGAACCAGAATGTGCCAATAAACCGATATACTTTCCAGTGGGTAGGAGAGACAGATCATCTTCTGTAATCTCTACGATACCCCATTCCACAAAATGATTTCCTGAACCAGAAGAACCAAGTTGTTTCGCTCCTTTAGATTTCAGTCTACTAAGTAGTGCAGTTTGATGGAATACATCTCTGTCTAAAAACGGATGTTCCTGTAATCCACTTGATATCGTATTACTCAGCCCAAAGGCCGTGTTATCAATGATAGATTGCTTGAACTTATGCTCATGCATTTTGAAGAACCGCTCCGTTACATCGTAGATGGTTAAGCTCATGCGACAACCTATATCCATACCTATCGCAAAAGGAATGATGCTGTCCTCAGTAGCAAGTGCTGCACCTATCGGTAAGCCGTAGCCTAAATGACTATCCGGTAACAGAGCACCACGGCGCACTATAGGTAACTTCATAGCCGTCTGCATTTGTTGGTAGGCGTTACTTTTTATAAGTGGCCTCCCGAATACTTTCAGGTCTACTGCAGTTTCATTTAGCTGAATAGGTTCTAATTCCTGTTCTATAGGTTCTATGAACTGCTCTGCTATGGAGCCTAAAAGCGCATCTTCTGAATATTCTTCTGGTGTATTCATTATTTTCTCTACGAGTTCAATTTTCATTTTAGTGGTGAATAATTTGAATTGCTTTTTTCTCAAAATTGACATAGCAATTGAGATTATTTGATTGGAATAAATTCCGATATTTTTGAAGTCTTTGCTTCTAAGTTTATTAGCCATAAGGCATAGAAATATTAGGTCACGAGCGGCGCTCGCAACTATTAAATAATTAAATTATTTGAATGAGTGACCTACGTTAGAAGGCGTAGCTAAGCAAGAGCTTGCTAACTAGAAAGACCTAAAATGTATATAAAAAAAATGCCCGGTCGAATGACCAGGCAGAATACAATACGGTGTCGTATTACCTTCTAGAGGTCAAGAGTGATGATATGTGTATTCTGCGCATCCATAATGTTTCCTTTTTATAGTGAGGAAATCTTTTGCATCACAAAACTAGATTAAACTAATGAACTAATGCAAGTTTTAGAATATTTTTTTTTAAAGTCTATAAGCGACCATAATACGTGTATGGAATCCTTATATGAAGGAGGAGTTTATAAATGATATATTGTCTGCACTAAATCTCCTTGCATTGGTGGTGATATGTATCATAAGGGCACCAACCCTATTAACAATCCCCTTGCGAGCACGGAGAAATCTCCACAAGGTCGATTTGTAAAGTGTCTGATTAATTTAATACTAGTCTCATAAATCTAAATATTAATCAAATGAAAATTGCGCCAAGAGAATTATGAGCGCAATGGAAAACAGAACTGCTACAATTATCCTTCCTTACCATTTAGTTTAATAGGCATAGGATTTTAATCCTTTACGATTTTTGATACATACTTAATTCCTTCGCTATCTACAAGCTT
>CAZIMH010000421.1:0-2519 GCA_964540155.1 uncultured Saprospiraceae bacterium | reverse complement strand
TCCAAGTACTTACTAATGTTAAAGTTAATCAACACCTGCAGATAGAATATGCAAGTGGCGAAAAAAGCAACAATAACCCGTCTAATAAAAGCCTTATAAATGAAATAACGTCAAATGAAAAGGGCATAGATTATAAGCACACAGAAAATACCTTTGATGATTTCGAAAAGGAAATTCTTCTGCCACAAAAGCAAACTTGTTTTGGTCCTGCCCTTGCAACAGCTGATGTCAATGGAGATGGATTAGAAGACATGTATGTGGGCGGCGCCAAAGGACAATCAGGAATAATGTATCTACAGCAAGCCAATGGACAGTTTACTAAGGCCCCCACTCAAGGATGGCAACAAGAAGCACGTAGTGAAGATGTAGATGCTATCTTTGTGGATCCTGACCAAAATGGCATTCCTGATTTACTAGTAATAAGTGGTGGTAGTGGGGATTTCGTAGGAGAAGAATATTGGCTAGCGGATAGGTTCTATGGGAATAATGGTAAAGGTGATTTTTTTAGAGTAGGAAATGTAATTGATGGTTTAACAACTGCATCATATTCAATTGTAGCAGAAAATATAGATGAGGACCCGCAAAAAGAAATTCTAATAATTGGTGCTGCAAAGCCTGGTCAATACCCAAAAGCAGAACAAACTATCCTTTACGATTATCAAGGTACTAAATATATCAATGTTACAAATGAAATAATCCCCGAACTCAATGAGGGAGAAGGCCTTATAAGAGATGTGACATGGGCCGATGTAAATGGAGATGGAAAAAAAGATCTAATAACTGCTGGTGAGTGGCAAAATATCAATATCTATATTAATAATGGAAATCAATACAAAAAATCTTCTAACACTTGGGGTACTTCTGATAAGGAAGGTTGGTGGAGATCGATTACCGCAGCTGATCTAGACAATGATGGTGACATAGATTTAGTGGCAGGAAATGTAGGAAAGAATTTTAAGCAAAAAGCATCTTCCGATCATCCGCTTTATCTATTCTCAAATGATTTCGACGGAAATGGAACACTAGATTGTGTGCTTGCTAAAGATTATAAAGATAAGATTGTCCCTGCAAGAGGGCGGGAGTGCAGCAGTGAGCAAATGCCATTTATCTCTGAAAAATTTAAAACTTACAATGACTTTGCCTCTGCGAGTGTTGCCGATATTCTTGGCAAGGATAAGATGGACGAAGGAATAGCATTGAAAGCTGTAGATTTTGGTTCATATATTTTGTGGAATGAGAACAACACATTCAGTTATGAGAAGTTGCCTTCCCTAGCACAGATTTCCCCTATCAATGACTGTATTACCCAAGATTTCAATAAGGATGGAAAACTGGATTTAATGGTCGTCGGTAATGACTACAATACAGAATATGAAACCCCTCGCTTGGATGCGGGCAATGGATTGATTATGATAAATCAAGGTAAATCGTTTAAGCCATTATCAGTATCAGAATCAGGATTGTATTGTCCTGGAGATGCGAAGAAAATCCGTGGCATGAACATTAGTGGGCAGCAACACCTCCTTGTTGCCGTTAATAATGGCCCAATTAAAATATTCAAAAATTCAGAGGAGTAGAACCATTACCTGGCATTGTTGTAATGATTATTAACGAACACTTTTACTTGTCCGTTAGAATCTGACACATACAACTCACCTTCTATGAAATATAAATCTCTTGGGTCATTCAGCTCGCTTTCCAGTGCATATAGCAAATTTCCTTGAATGCTAAAGAGGAAAATCTTATGCAGACTTCTATCTAGCACAAAGAGCACATCTTCATCGGTCGTCATACTTGTAGGTGTCTGAACAATGCCTTCTCCAATTGACCTTTCATAATTACCTTCTAAGTCAATGGCTTGTATTCGTTTATTACCCGTGTCACTGACGTAAATAGAATTACCCATATAAACCAGCGTACTAGGAGATTCAAATTCTAATGGACCACTGCCTTGTTTGCCAAGCGTGCCTTCAATATTTTCTCTTTTAGTAATAAGTCTATGATTCCCTTGGTCTACGATTGTGAAATTCCAAATATCTGAACCATCAAAATAGGTTGGGTGATTAAGCTTCTCCTCTAGATGAAATTTATACAATGGGCCACCTCCTCTGTAAACAAAAATAGAATCCATATCCGTTATAGGCATAATAATTCGAGCAACTTGCAGATTCAAATACTCTACTTTTCCTTGATTAAAAACGACTTTTTGTTCTCCAGTGCCTGTGTAGTACTGGACAACCATATTCTTAGTCATATCAGAGACTAAAAATATTGAATCATTCAAAGTGGCCATGCCAGCTAAATCTAGATTCTTCAGCTCATAGATCCTATCTAAAACCCAGCCTTCTTTTGGAGGATAGGTATTACTCGTCTTTAAAGTAGAAATTTCAGGTGTGCTATATTTATTAGCATCAGATTGAGATGTTTGATTTTCTACAATTTCTCCAGTGCTTCCACTTTTAGGAGAATCAGGAATACATCCAGTAAAAAATAATATTGATACAACTAAAATTGTAAAG
>CAZIMH010000420.1:0-2529 GCA_964540155.1 uncultured Saprospiraceae bacterium | reverse complement strand
TCCAGACTTTCTCACTGACTTCTGTAAAGGAAAATAAACTAGATGGAATCTCTTCACCCACGTTAAAACGAGCAATTGTATCTGGCACAAAATCAGAGTATGCTTTAACTATAGCTTTTGAATAGCATTTTCCAGGCTCATTAGGCATTGACTCTTCGTATAGTCCCTGCTGCGAACTACCATCAAAAGAAATTGGCTGTCTTAGTTGATTGCTTGTATTACAAGAAACAAAGACAAAATAAAGCATGCAGAAAACAATGGTCAACTTGTTCATGATTTGATTTTTATTCTAGTAAATATAGTAAATGGCACTCATTAATTCTGAACAACTAGGTGAGTAACTACTTCACTACTATAATAGATTTGCTATCTATAATTTCATCTTCTAAATAAAACAGCAAAGAATACATGCCACTAACCAAATCCTTAGTGTCGAATATTAAGTCTTCTCCTTCATTGACTTTTTGAATTTCTATCTGACGTCCAGTTCCAGATACAAACGCAACCTCATCTACGCCTCCTTCTAATTTTACGTTCACAATATCAGATGTTGGATTAGGAAATACACTCAATTTAATTTTATCTGAATCTTTGTCACTCTTTACTACAGGAGACACATCACTTACAACCTGACAGGGCAGTTGCTTGCTGTAATTCTCTATAAGTCGCGTGATAAGGTCATTTAATTTCTCTACTTTGTAATCTGGCAAGACATGCTCCAAATGCGGATTCCCTATCCCACTATCATCAGTCAAAAACACATAAGTACCATTAGTCATCAATGCCATTTGCTTCATCAGATACTCTGTCTCTCTGTCTATACCACTGGCAGTGATAGGTATAATTTTGATGCCTTTCTCAGCAGCAATTCTAACTTGCTGTGCTAAGCGCTGGAGCACCTCAGCATCATCATGGGGTGGTGCATCTAAGAGAAGAAAAATAATTCTGGATAATGCATCTTCATTCCATTCTTCTTCAAGCGCATTCGCTAACCCTCTATCCATCGCTTCAGGATAATCTCCACCACCGCTAATAGAACGTGTAGTAATAAAATCCAAAGTTTCATTAATATCATTAGTCAGATGGCTTGTCTGCGTAAGGTAATCATCAAATTTATCTTTGTAGAATACTGCCCCTGTACGTATCGGAATATTATTATTCGATGATCTATTAATAATATCCTCTAACTCTGCTTGAAGATACTGAATCTCATCATGCATTGAACTTGTGGCATCTACTACAAACATAATGTCCACTCCGCTCCACTCTTGACATG
This sequence comes from uncultured Saprospiraceae bacterium, assembly GCA_964540155.1. Taxonomy (GTDB): domain Bacteria; phylum Bacteroidota; class Bacteroidia; order Chitinophagales; family Saprospiraceae; genus RFSX01. The sequence continues at coordinate 1,253 of CAZIMH010000420.1, read as the reverse complement.
ATTGACTAGAGGTTATATGTATCCCGTATTCCGAATCCTCTGTAGAAACAATATCCTCAGACTCACTAGACTTATTCACAAGGATATATGTATCTTCAGCTGACGCTTGAGGGTGCCACAGTTCTGCCTTACCCATATTATCTGTAATAGTAGACCATAGAATGCTATCCTTAGAGTCTAGCAGCTGTACTTGTACGTTAACCAATGGGATGTTATTACCATTTGTGAGAAACACAGACTCACGGTCTCCGATAGGCAGCCCCCAATGCGTTTTCATAGTTTTGTAAGCACCATCATTTGTCAATTCCTCCCAATCTAACCAATTATCCAAATCATTCCATTCTGCTGCTGTGAGCAATCCAGCCTCTATAGTTACAGAAGTTTCTTCTACTTTAACTACAGATTCTTCTGCAAGCACCTCCTCTTCTATCACAGTTAAAGACTCTATAACTGCTTTGGGTATAAGATCAGATGCATTGCTTTTTATTCCAACACCATCGATATAATAGAAAGTCTTATCACTCCTTGACCCTCTTACACTAATGACGTCAGCGCTACTAACTGAGACGCCGGCCGAAGTTGCTGAAACTGCACTTATGGTTTTTGTAGGTAAGGCCTTACTACGTTTAGTACCTGCTATAGGACTCCCAAAGCAATCCTCATAACTTATTACACTTCCTGAAGTGGTATTATCCAATTCTATTAAAGGCACCTTATATTCCACAACTACTACTTCATCTAATACGGTCTTGTCTTCTGCCATATGAAAATCCACATTAGTCATTTCTTTGTAATTAACTGATACTCCTACCTGACGTTTATTACTAAATCCTATATGTTGGCATTCTATGTTATAAGTACCTGCTGGCAAATTCGTTATAGAATATTTCCCATTTATATCACTTTCTCCAACACCTACCAATTCACCGTCCTTATATAAAGCAAGTGAAGCAAAGTGTATGGGTTCGTTTGTTTCCTGGTTCATCACGAGTCCCTGAATACCCGTCTGTTCGAAATTCGTTGACAGCCCCAGAATTAGGGCCATCAACGACATAACTATTCTATTCTTCATGGTCATCAATTTTGTTGAGCGATAGATTGTAATGACATATACTTCTTCATCAGCTCTACCAACTCTTGCCTGTACCCTTCTTTATCATCACCCACATTACTCGTCGCTTGGGTGATACAATTATTCAGATCAGACGTTTTGAGAAACTTTGATTGGCTTAGGTTCATCCCAAACTCTGCTA
>CAZIMH010000419.1:0-2531 GCA_964540155.1 uncultured Saprospiraceae bacterium | reverse complement strand
GATTAATTCCATTACTAATTCTATTTTCTGATTACTTAAGTAAATCTGTTACATATGGCAGCAGACCAAGATGTCTTGCTCTTTTGACAGCCACAGCAACTTTTTTCTGATACTTGAGAGAATTACCTGTTATTCTTCTAGGGAGCATTTTCCCTTGAGGATTCACAAACTGAATTAGAAAATCAGGATCTTTGTAATCAATATGTTTGATACCAAACTTCCTAAATCGGCAATATTTCTTTTTATCTTTTCCAAGGTTAGGGTTACTCAGAAATTTTATATCGTCTCTAGATGCCATAATTCTTTGCTATAATTATTTAAATAAAGTGGAAGGAATTTATTCTTCTTCGCCGCCGTCTTTCCCTCCTATCAATCTCTCCTTCATCTTATTAAGCTCAGACCATTTTCCATCAGCAGCTAATTGTCCTTGCTCAGGCCAAGATGCTGGATTGTGACCAGCAAATGATGGTCCACCTTTAGTAAGGATATCGTTTATTTCTGCAGGCGTAGACCCTGATAGCGCAGAATAAGTAGCAATGCCTGCGGTGGTCATCAACTTCGCAATCTTAGGCCCAATACCTTCAATCAACGTCAAATCATCTTTGGCTACTCTGTAAGAAGGTTTCTCTCCTTTATTATCGGTCTCTTCTCCTGTTTTCTTCGATTTGCCAATTAAACCATTACGCTTGTCTTCATTATACTTGACACCGTACTTGTCTAACTTTACAGTAAGGAATCTCATAATGCGCTCATCCCGTCTCATGGCTAACTCAACCTTAGGTATAGCCGTGCCTGTTTCTGTTTGAAACTCTATGCACTTATAGACACCAGAATTCTTCTTGTTAATTGGGTAGGCGAGTTGCTTGAGGCCCATATTGTCTACGTTGACTATGGTGCAACCTTCGTCCTTAATAAGCTTTTCATAAGCTTTTGCTGCCGTTTGCGCTTCATCACCTGGCAGTACTGGATCGATGATAAAGGTAATCTCGTATTGTCTCATTAAAATGAGTTGATTATAAACAAATATTTCAAAAGGGCTGCAAATATATACGTTATAAGATATTAATGCAAAACAAATTGCTATCGGACGGTGATACTCCTAATTCAATAAATAAAAATAAGACTGACAAACATTACAATAGAAAGAGGATTAGTGTAGTAGATATATCAGAAATGTATATTTGTCTAACAAAAATTATTATGGCAAGGACAATCTATCTTCAATTACTTATCTCTCTTTGTGCTCTTTTCGTAGTTAGCTGTCACACGAACAAGGTACAACTGGCTGATATAGGAGAAAATATAGGGGCTACCATAACTGATCCAAAGCCTATCGATATGGCTACATTAGTTAGAAAAATTGAAACTCAAGACACCGTACAAACTCAACTAAAAGCAAAAGTAGAAGGTGTATGTCAAGTAAAAGGTTGCTGGATGAACCTTGTACCTATTGACGGTTCTTCTGATGAGTCCATCTTTGTGAAATTTACTGAGTACGCTTTTTTTATGCCGCTTGATTTAGCTGGGCAAAATGTCATTGTAGAAGGAAAAGCTTATAAAGAAGTAACCACTGTCGATGAATTAAGACATTATGCTGAAGACGAGGGATTGAGTGCAGCGGAGATTGCTAAAATTACTGAGCCTGTAGAAGAGCTTAAGTTTATGGCTGATGGTGTAATTATTCTAAAGAAGTAAGGACCTTTAAAGCACCGATTATTACTTTTTAAGCAACTCAATCATACTAGCTATATCTACATGATTATTTATCAATTCTATAGCCTTAGATATTTTCCAAGGGGTTCTTCTATTGATCTTTACTTCTAGTTTGCTAATCTTAATAACCACACCATAGGTATCGAGATTGGTTCTAATTGTAGGTAGTGTATGTTCTGTGAGGTACGCTTTTGATAATTCAGAAATCGGTTCTTCTCCCGTAATAACAACACCAGAAAGCGGAGAATCCTTTCCCTTCTTCATAGGAATCTCCTTTATTCGTGTAATAGCCTCATCTAGTACTCTAGAGCTTACTACAAGTAGATTATCCATCGATTTTTGCAATAGCACGGGATCTATTAAAGATCCTGCAAGCGTTTGTTCTACCTTATTAAAACCTTTTTCGTTGTGCAACTCTACCTTGCCATCTATGGCTTTAGCTATCGTCCATACTAGCGGATAGCCTAATGTATTGTCATAGGGGACAACACCTAATAATCTAAGATTTTTCTGATCCAGCCATATTTTTATATACTTCTCTACCATTTCCATTTTGGATGGTATCACTTTATTCACGATTACTCCCATGATAGGCACATCATATTCCCTGAACAGTGCTAAGGACATATTGAGTTTATCTATTGTGCTTCCTATCCCACCTTCTACAACCATTACAACCTGGGCATCTAACATCTTAGCTACCTGGGCATTAGAAACATCCCCTACGGAACCCACTCCAGGATGACCAGTTCCTTCATAAACAACACATTCATATTCTTCCTCCAGACTTTGACGTGCTTCCTTAATTCTTTGACCGA
>CAZIMH010000418.1:0-2539 GCA_964540155.1 uncultured Saprospiraceae bacterium | reverse complement strand
ATTCAATTATTCTCGACGGTCAAAGAAGTCGGTTTGTATTGGTAGAGTTTCAAGGCAAGCGTGGCTGGATACTCGAAAGCTATCTTCGTTAAATAATTGCTTTGGATTAGTGCTGTATTATTTAGCATAAGGTGTGAACTAAATATTGCATTAGAATTTTTTTGGATTATAGGAATCCGAATTTCCCTAACTAACCTAAAACCAAAATAGAATGACTGATACAGAAAAACTCTATGAGACTATGGGCGAACTGCTTTACGTTCTGGCTAAAGCGGATGGTGTCATACAAGAGGAAGAAGTAAACAAACTCAACGAATTATTAGAAGGACACCAATGGGCCAAGGATGTCAAATGGTCTTTTGATTATGAGACTGCTAAGGAAAACGAAGTCGAAGATGTCTACCAAAAAGTGCTTATAGCTTGTCATAGCATTGGGCCCTCTCCTATCTATGAAGAATTTATTAGTTCTATGAATACGATTGCAAACGCCGATAACAAGGTTGATGAAAATGAATCAGAAGTCATTCATTCTTTTTCTCATGACCTTATAGAGCGGTTTAAAAAAGATTTATCAAATATCAGAAGGTAGCTTTTCAAATTTAACCCAAGACAAGCGCCAAATTCCTCCTTACAGTCGTCAAACAACGGCCATTGTTCTTAACGCCATTTAAAACCTCCTTAGCTAAAATGGCTAAAGGCCGTCAATCAACTTCACATCAATAAAAATCGTTTAGCCTAAATTCTCTATTCAGTAAATCGTATAATACACATTCAGCATGCTTCTTAATGTCCGCACGCTGAATGTATATTAATTGCAGTCCATAATTCTAAGACTTTACAAAGGTATCATACAACATCCTTCCCTCAGCATCTTTTATCATAAGCACGTATTCTCCCTTCGTGAGTTTAGATACCTTAATCTCATCTATGGACTGAGCCGTTTTCACTCTGGTTACGAGTTCGCCACCCTTCTCCATAATTATCCAATCAAGCAGTTCAGCTTTCTCCATGTCTAAATTGACAACAAGAAATTTTTCATCCTTGGATAATTCTACGTTAAGGCTGTAGTATGGAATTAACTTTACAGCTTCTAGTTTCTTAGTAGGCTTGTTAGTCACTGACTTAGGATTAATTGTGCCTTCCGTAGTCGTGTATGTGCTATCTAGTGTAACGGCTTTCAGTGATGTAAGATTGAATAGGACAAGGCATGCCCCAATGAAAATTGTTCGTTTCATGATAATGATTTTATAAATGGAATAATTTGGAAATTCTATTTGAGGTTACTTTTAACCTCATTCGTGATAACTTTTTATCTTACCACGGTGGTTTGTTACTATAATCTCTTTAACGATCAAAACGTGGCTTCAGATTGTCACTTTTTTTTTAAGAAAATCACAAAAAACTAGTTCTTGAGCTAGAAATGTCACCATGAATAACTGAGCAACAATTTAAAAACGCCAGTAATAGTGATGCTTTCACCCATTTTGAGCCTAAACAATTACCAGTCATATCAGTTAACATTTTATTTTACACCAAGACACATAATATGAAGATACTTTCCCTACTCACTCTCGTCTTTCTCGTTTTCTGTCTGTCTGTAGAGGCACAAATAGATACTATTAAGTACGGCCTTAAAGGCAAAATCATCCGAGCCCTGGCACAATCACCGCAGGCACCCTCTATCTACTACGCTGGTCTAAAAGGATCCAAACTTGGCACCGGTCATATCTATCAGAGCACAGATTCTGGATCTTCATGGACCATAATCAACAATGGGCAACCGCTTAGTGGCTATGTCGCAGACATTCAAGCCATCGCCATTGCGAATGATGCATCTCAGACCATTTATGCAGGAACCTGGAAGAATGGTCTCTTTAGGAGCACTGATGGAGGACAGTCGTTTCACCATGATGCCTCATTTCCTTCTGCAGATATACGAAGTATCAAAACAGGTGTTCAGCATCCATCCCTTGTCTATGCATCCACTTCTGCCTTCGGTGTTGTAAGCAGCACAGATGGTGGTAGTACCTGGACTCGTAATACTCCAGCGCTCATAGACAGTACCTTTCAGTTTGCTTGGTCTATAGAGATTGATAAAAATGACGACCGCACTATCTATGCGCAAACTTTTAATAATGGGGTGTGGAAATCTACAGATCAGGGCACGACATGGAATAAGACGCTGGACACAGCCGGCAAAGTAGCATGGGATATGCACATCGAAGACAACGGCCAGGACCTATGGGTGGCTGCAAGCACACGGGGTGATACGCTGAGCGCAATTTATCACAGCGCCAATGCTGGGCAGGATTGGCAAGAAATTATTGACGTCCCTCAAATTGGTATTAGTCAAATCAGTACACTTCAAAAGAATGGAAGCACTTCAATTATCATTGGAAGTTGGAGAGGCGGTGTACATATTCGTTATGAAGATACCTGGACCAAAGTGGAAGAGGTAGATTTTGATACCATAGCTGAAATATTAGAACACGATGGCGGGTTTGTTATCGGGAGTTGGGGGAATGGGATTTATCTGATT
>CAZIMH010000417.1:0-2540 GCA_964540155.1 uncultured Saprospiraceae bacterium | reverse complement strand
GTCATAAACTGGATGGCTATTGAAAAGTTGCTTCTGGAATAGCAGTAATATAATACAAACTTAACGAGGCTTAGATAAGTACCACCATTAGATTAACGTTCAAAATAACTTTTTTGCAAAAATCATTCAGGGCATAGATTATCATTAGACTTCCCCAGATAAGTAGACAGTCATATAAGTTAATTGGCATCAATTGTTGATTGCTTTGAATTGCACCTAATTGGAATTGAAACTTGAATTTGTTTTATTATTCGAAGGTACTTATCTAAGCCTCGTTAACTTTGTATTATATTACTGCTATTCCATAAGCAACTTTTCAATAGCCATCCAGTTTATGACTTGCCCATTTTCTTAAAGACAACCATAAAGATTAGAAAAAGCAGTACAGAAAACCCTAGGCCAACTAAGTAGTAGTTGTTTTTATCAAAACTAACAATCTCCATATCTCCTATAGGAATAAAACCTGCCCAATAATAGGGATGAGGTTTCGTACTTTTAGAAAGATAATCTAGTTTTGATTTCCTTAGTGCTGCATCCTTAGTGTGACCATCTAATAAATATTCGTAAAAGCCTACCATTAATTCTGGTGCTTCTTCATCATCTACTGACCATAATGTAGTCACTATACTTTTGGCTCCCGCATATGAAAAACCTCTTGCTAGGCTTATTATTCCTTCTGCACCTTGTAACTCTCCCACTCCTGTCTCACAGGCACTTAATACAACCATGTCTGCATTCAGTTCCATGTTATACAATTCTCTATTATATAACCACTCATTTTCGACACTGTCTTTTACTTCATAAAATGCAATGAATGAATTATCTCCGACAAGATCATTAGCTTTTCCATGTGTAGACAAATGAATAATCTGGAATTGACTAGCACTATTGAGAAAGGCTGATTCTGTTGCCTCAGTATCCATAAGAATCTCTCCTCCCAATAGTTCATTGAGTCTTCTCACTTCTTCTACGTTATACTTAAGAGGCAATAGATCATTTCTCTTGTTTGCATAATCCACATTTCTTGCTTTCAGTAAATTATGACCATGCTCTCCTTCAAATAATGGAGCTACCCCAAGAAAGTTCTTCCTTCTTTTATCTACATGCTTCTTTTGCATCATTTCTCTCAGAGACGTTGCTGAATAGGCATAACTAGATTGATATTCTTTAATAAAATAGGGATACTCTCTGAGTCTCATTGTTTCATTGACTTCTGACGTCAATAAAGCATCAAAGGGGATATATCCGATTACATCGTCAGGTATAATAATAAGTTTATCTATACCAGACAACGTCCTCTTGAGTGGTATTACTAATTTCTGATATAGTTTATAGGCACTCTGTGTATACAACTGATTCAGACTGTCTTGTTGGTTATCTGGAAACCTGTTTGCATCAATGCTTATTCCTTTTCTGAAGTCATTAATATATTCATCCAATGGAAAATCTCTTTTGATTGGTATTACTTGTGATTGTTCCTTTGTAATTACAAACGCATAGATAGATGTGTCGCCTACAAAATATTCAATGAGTGCAACACTATCTTGCAATATCTCATTCTGTATGTCTGGGATAGACACGACGTTTAAATCATGTTGGATACGGAAGTAGTTTGGATATTTTGTCTTAAGTAAATGAAAATAATCCTCTTTTTCTTTTTGTAGATCAAATAATTGATCTTTGTAATCCTGTTCCAATGAATCCGATGTTATAGATGTTTGTCCGCTTATCTCTATTAACAACTTGTCATATTCAGTAATTCTCCTATTAAGGTTTTTTTCACGTATAATTATAGAGTCTGGAAGATTGAAGTTTAGTTGGGTATGCTCTTTTTTTAATTGCTCTGTAAGAATTCTGCTTTTATTTTTTTCAAAATATTGGAATAATTTTTCTGTGCCCTCCTGATGGTTGTCATCTATTAGATCTTGTATTATGTCCTCGTATATTGGTTTGAGCGCATACATGTAATATTGCTTAGTAGCATTGTAGTTAGAACTAGAATAGAGCTGATCAGACAGATTTAGAATCTCATTGTGACAATGGTACAGGCTGTCCTTGTATTTATTATCTTTTAATGCAAGAGCTGCATAACATTCTCTTTTATAGTTGAGGGGGTTTATGGAATTAGTAAGTGTAATTAGGGGCATTCCCACTTTGTTTTCCACTGAGTATGTCTTTAATGATAGAGCCTCATTAAGATTTTCTAAGGCAACTCTATAGTTTTTTTCATTTATATCTATCAAAGCAAGATATTCGTAGTAGACACCTTTTTCAAGGTCAAAGTTGTGTTCATTATTACTCCATATAGCTTGTGCTTTGTTTAAATCTCCACGAGCTTTTTCACTTTCATCTAATCCCAAATAGGCTTGCGATCGACCAAGATATATATTTGCTATTTCAGGATAATTTTTTCCATTTGTTTTTTCGAAAATGGTGATCGCTTCTTTGAAATTTTCTAAAGCAACATCGAACAATTTCTTCTCTCCTTTTTCTTGAGCTAATCGATAAGTAACGTGTCCAAGATTTTGATATATCTCTGC
>CAZIMH010000416.1:0-2549 GCA_964540155.1 uncultured Saprospiraceae bacterium | reverse complement strand
ATTTTATTGATGACAGTGAGTTCTTTATGATATAATCCCTTCTTATTGTCTAGAGATTCTTGACCTTCATCATAGGTAAATCGCTTATCGGAATGTATAATCGCTTTACCAAACCATTCATCTACAATCTTATGCTTTTTATCAAAGGTAAATACCGCAGAGAATACGAGTCTGTCTACATCAGGCATCAGACTGCACAGATTATTAGATAGTCTTTCTGGCAGCATTGATATAGCCCTGTCTACGAGATATACTGAGGTAGATCTTTCATAGGCCTCCTTATCAAGCGCTGTGCCTGGCTTGAGAAAGTGGGTGACATCGGCGATATGGACGCCTATTTCTTTGTTTCCATTGTCGAGTACTCTATAAGAGATGGCATCATCGAAGTCCTTGGCGGTATCAGGATCTATAGTAAAAGTCAGGATGTCTCGGAAATCTCTTCTCTTAGCGATTTCTGACTTACTTATTTTCTCATTAAATGCCGCAGCTTCCTTCATAGATGCTGGCGTATGATCAGAGTTAAATCCATTTTCTACCAGGATACTTTCCATGGTCCAATTATGGTCATCAAGTCCTTTAAATACTTTGACAATTTTTCCCCATAAAGGTTGGTCCGCGGCGTCTGGCCAATGTGTTATATCTACAAGTACACGATCACCGTCTTTGGCACCATTGTAATCATCTTTACCTACTTTGACTGTGGCTAGAAATTTTCTAGAGGCAGGAATTATCTGGCTGTATTTTTTCCTTTCTGCTTTGACGACACCCATTATCTGGGTGGTATGTCGTTTAAGAATCTTGAGTACTTTTCCAGCAGGTTTTCTTTTGGAGAAATTAACGGATACTTCTACCTCATCTCCATCCAGTGCTCCCATCATTTGATGAGGGGGTACATAGACATCTTGTTCTAAGTTATCTATAAGTATATATGCAGCGCCACTCCGAATCATATCCACCTTACCGTTAAATACTTGTTTGCCACCACTAGTGGTTTTGCTTTTCTTGGAGGACTTGGCTAGGGGATGCTTTCGGTTAAGTACAAACTTATTATCACTAACCTGTCTCAGAACATCTTCATCACGTAGGCTGAATAGGGCTGCAGTAATCGAATCTCGATTACCATTGACTTTCATTTTTTTATGTAGCGTTCCTGCATTCAGGCGTTTTTTAGGATTCTTAAGAAAGCTCTTTAATACAGCTTCTTTTACATTTCCAGACTTGATTTTCTTTTTCTTTCTTTGTTTTGACATTGTAATGTTTAAGTCGGATGTGATTCTGCATCTGCAGATATATTTCCATCCGGGAGTATTTCAAATTTGTAGCCATGGCTGGCACTCGGGTCGTAGGAACTATCGTCCTGTTGATTTTCACCGACCATGGAATAAATGCAGCCATCTTCATCTATAGTGGCTACTGATGTTTTGACAGACATACCATTACTGATGGTACCGGCAATCACTTTCTTGTTAATAAGGATTCCTTGCTCATCCAGTGTTGCAAGAATAAATTCATAACTCATCAGTGCGCCTTTCCAGTAAATGATGGCATAAAATGGTCCGTCCACTGGCAGCTGTAGGCAAGGCACTAGCTCTGTATATTCGTCCAGCTTATCCCACCTTGAAAATACTTCTGCAATCAGTTTTTCTGATAACGGCTTGTTTTTAGCGCTAAACTTATGAGTAACCTCTTCAGAAAGTGTTATTGGTGGGTCTATAAGGGGGAAGTAATTGAGCAGGGCCTCTAATTCAAGAGGTAATTTTTTCTTCATATACAATACAAAGGTAAGGGGAATTTACATTCCATTCATAATTTTATAGAAGGCGCTAATTATGGTGCAAGAAAAATATGTAATAAAGAAACCAATTTTACTGTTCATCAAAACATGAGTGCCATACCCAAGTCAAGATATTGTATCTGCTGATCTAGCCCTAGAGGTACATTTCGCCAGGTAACATAATCTGCTAATTGGTTGAATCTAACTTGATAGGATAAGTCTATATGTAAGCGGTATATAATTACACCAAAGTGAAATCCAAAACCCATTTCAAAGTTCCCTCTCCTTTCATCGAAAAAAGAAACATCCTCAAAGATATTCTCATCATCAAGGATAAAGGAAAACGTGGGCCCCACCCCCAACTTAAATCGATCTATCCTTATTCCAGCTACAAATGGCACATCAAGATGTCTGGTCACTCTTGTCCTAGTGTCCATCATTATATTATCTAGATCTATGAAATTCTCAGTGGCGAATCTAGTCCTAATGGTTTTGTATTGTAATTCTGTTTGAAAGTAGATGAGGTCTTTTCTATAATAGCCAAGGATAGATACTACCGGAGATATTGTTTGATTTTGAAAGCCAAGTCTGTATATAAAAAAATCATTAGCATCATCTAGCTTTAATTCTTGAGATGTGGTAAATGGAATAGAGTAGCCTCCTTTAATACCTACATAAAGTTGGGCTTGTGTATCTAATGAGACAAGTAAACAAAAAAATAATAATATGTACCAAATAGGATTTCTGATTAGATAAAGATAGACTTATTTGGCTG
>CAZIMH010000415.1:0-2552 GCA_964540155.1 uncultured Saprospiraceae bacterium | reverse complement strand
GACAAGATTTAGACCCAGATTTTAACATGGATTCACCATACCATCAAAATTCTAGTGACGCTTCTGTAGCTGAAGACTTCTAATCTTTGTACATTAAATAGATAGAATAATTAATCACAGGTTTATAAATAATAGTTAATACAAGGATAGCCACTTAATGTAAAGTAAATTTAAAAATAGCTAGAGATAATATTTCTTGATGCCACAATTGAAAGGAAACGAACTGATCAGACGATGTAGATCGCGTGATAGAGTCGCACAGAAGGCGCTCTATCACAAGTATAGTCCTATGGCCTATGGTATCTGCCTGCGCTATGTTTCCAATCAATTTGATGCAGCTGACTGTTTACAAAAAAGCTTCCTCAAAATATTCAGTCATCTCGATCAAGTCAAATCTGAAGAAAGCCTTCCCGGATGGATAAAGACTTTGACAATCAGGACATGTCTTGATCACATAAAAGTCAGTAGTAAACTTAAGTTTGATCCAATAGAGCATCATAAAGAGTTAGAATATGGATATGCTGAAGACTACGAACTGAAGGAGAGCCAAGTTGGCTATGATGACCTGCTGAAGCTAGTAGACATGATGCCTAAAGGTTATAGGACAGTATTCAATCTAGCCATCCTAGATGAGATGTCACATGAAGACATTGCTATAGAATGTGGTATTTCGGCTGGGACATCTAGGAGTCAATTACACAAGGCAAGGAAATGCTTGCAATCATTAATCACAATTCATTATGGGAAACTTCCAATTTAAAAGTTTGAAAATATATGAATAAAGATTTACGCAATAATGAACGCTACCTCAAGGAACTGGCAGATAAACATAAACCAGTGCCACCTCCTATGGTATGGGACGAGATAGAACAAGTTCTAGATAAGGATAGAGGCAAGAAACGTTTATTCCCATTCATATGGACATTTAGCGTCTTTCTTGTAGGCGCTATAATGGTTATCCATTTAAGTGGAAATGGAGACAAAGCCGCTCCCCTAGCCGAACAAGAAACAATGAGCAGTGATTATCATAAACAAAGTGATACAAATCCTAAGGATATACAAACAGGTGCAGATGTCTCAGAAGATAACAATGAAGTAATACACAATGAAGTAAACCCAGAACAGATTAAACAAGAACAAAGGGCTACCCTATTAAAAACAAAATCAGAAACAATACCATCACCATCTAACAATCAAGGAACGCAAAAAACAAATGCTGAAAAACCTGGGTCTTATGTAACCCAACAACAATCAATCAAACTAAATACAGCCAGTGTAGACAAGTCCTCAGAGGCAAACACGAATACAAGCAATTCCAATACGACAGCAATAAATACTAAAGACGATATCTCCAGACAAAGTCTATCTACGTCATCTTCGCTTGAAGAAAAGAACAGTCTACAAATTGCTACCCTGCAAAGATTGGAATGGGTTCGTAGATCCTTAGAAACCAGCATACCACATCCTACCCTAAGCAAAAACTTGACTGCCATCCCTCTGTCTAGATATAGACGCAGGGGCTACCTGTCTTCACCTTGGTTTGTAGAATTCGGCGGAGGCATAGGTAGAAATCTGAATAATCCGGCATTGGTAGATACTGAACAAAATCGCTTTAGATTGGATACCGAAAGTAAATGGTACTCATGGTCAGCCTCCTTAAAATTAGGATATCAGTTTGATAATGATTGGTATACTACCCTTGGCGTTGATCTTAATCAAACTAAAAATAGATTTGATTTTTTCCGTCGTGATGTGAGTAGTTTAATAGTAAGTGAAAATGAAAGATTTGAAATCACTAACAGTGATTTCTTTACCACCGGTGAGACAAACTACACATTCGCAGATATTGGATTATCCATCGGCCAGCGAGTGCACATAGACAAGTGGCACTTTTCTCTAGAGGGAGGACCTATATTCAATCTCCTCTTTAATGCTAATGGCAAAGTACAAGTTGGCGATTTAGAATTTTCTAGACTAGAAGCCCAGGACAATTATTTTAAAACTCGGATTGGCGTCGGCGCAAGGCTATCAGCCATGCTAGACTACCCTATTTCTGACCAGTTGTGGATATCATTGGGACCGACTTATCATCAGTATTTCAGTACAGTATCAGCAGCTCAGAATCCTCTAGAAGAACGTAATGCCATTCTGCAAGTAAAAGCGAAGGTGAGGTACCATTTTTAGAGTGGTGGTAATATAAATAGAGTGTAATAGCGCCAGGTCTAGCCCAAACCTTTCTTAGGGGCCTCAGCAACACATGATTGTTGCACTTCACATCTTTTTCTTAATGTCTGAATTACACATAGGCCTTCTTTAGTCCAGGGTATACAACCCATGTCTTCTCATATATTATAAGTAGTATTCGTCCATTAGACAGAATAATTGAGAAATCACTATCTTAAAGGGCACATACAATAGTATATATGTGTAACTGTGACGCATATAGGGTTGTTACCATTAATTTATAACCAAAATACAAAACATGAAAAATTTAATAGGAATTGATAAAACAAAAGCAATAGAACTTAGTGGAAGTCTAAATCAACTTTTAG
>CAZIMH010000414.1:0-2554 GCA_964540155.1 uncultured Saprospiraceae bacterium | reverse complement strand
TCCCCAATGATATACTATCAGTCTATGATGGTGCGGTTGCGTGCTGGAAAGGGGAAAAGACCAGCAAATGGAAAGATCGTTTTATCCTAGAAGCGGAAGAGAATAAGTTTCCCATACACAAACCTTACAAGGATTTGAATGCCAAACAAAAGAAACTCCTATGGGAAGGGAATGACTTCACCTCAGGCATTCGACATTTCTTTAAAGAATTAGAACGACAGACTTATAAGATTCAGAATCGAGTCATGATAGCCCGATACCGTGGCAGAACCACCTGCCCGGACTGTGATGGTGGTCGACTAAGAGACGAAGCAGACTTTGTCAAAGTAGATGGTAAAGGCATCAAGGAATTAATTAATATTCCTATGGATGAATTGGATGTCTTCTTCTCAAAAATTAAACTGAGTAAGCATGATGCGACAATCGCCAAGCGGATCCTCACTGAAGTCAGAACACGGATAAAAACCATGTTGGATGTCGGTCTTTCTTACCTGACGATAGACAGGATATCGTCTACACTCAGCGGCGGAGAGACCCAACGGATAAACCTTACTAGAACACTGAGTAGTAATCTTACTAATTCTCTGTACATACTAGATGAACCCTCTATAGGGCTGCATCCAAAGGATACTGGCAATTTAGTTTCAGTATTAAAAGGGCTTCGCGATTTAAAAAATACGGTCGTGGTGGTAGAACACGAGGAGGAAGTGATACAAGCGGCAGACCACATTATAGACATAGGCCCATTGGCAGGTATCTTTGGGGGTGAACTTGTATTTGCTGGACCCTACAAAACCTTCCTGAAAAAAAAGTCGGGTAGCCTTACCAGAGATTATATCACAGGCACTAAGTCTGTAAGTGTTCCAGACAAAAGACGTACAGCGACAAATAAAATCAAGCTTATAGGCGCACGACAGCATAATCTTAAATCTGTCAATGCGACCTTTCCACTCAATTGCTTAACCGTTGTAACTGGTGTATCAGGATCTGGTAAAACCACTTTGGTAAAACAAATCCTATACCCTGCGATGAAAAAAGCACTGGGTGAACCAGTCTCACAGGCACCAGGATTATTTGAAGATCTGTCTGGTGATCTAAAGATGGTGACCAAAATAGAAATGATAAATCAGAGTCCTATAGGTAAATCTAGCCGATCCAACCCCGCCACCTATGTCAAAGCCTATGATGCAATCAGAAGTCTCTTTGCCAACCAACAAGCCTCTAAGATCAAGGGCTTCGCTACCAAACATTTCTCATTCAATGTAGAGGGTGGGCGATGTGAAAAGTGCAAAGGTGAGGGTGAAGAAACCGTAGAGATGCAATTTCTGGCAGACGTCAAATTAGTATGTGAAGATTGCCGAGGCCGACGATTCAAGAAGGATGTATTGGAGGTGGAATATAAGGGGAAGAGTATATACGATGTGCTACAACTAAGTGTGGAAGAGGCGCTGGATTTCTTTGCAGACAGAAAAGACATACTCAATAAAATCAAACCCATGTACGATGTCGGATTGGGATATGTGAAGCTTGGTCAAAGTTCAAACACCTTGTCTGGTGGAGAAGCCCAACGTGTGAAGTTGGCTTCGTATCTAAGTAAAGAACAGCGTTCAGAAAAAATATTTTTCATTTTTGACGAGCCGACCACAGGATTGCATTTTCATGACATCAACAAGTTATTGGATGCACTCAATGCCTTAGTAGAGAAAGGTCATACCGTAGTCGTGGTAGAGCATAATATGGAAGTCATCAAGACAGCCGACTGGGTTATAGACTTGGGTCCAGATGGAGGCAAAGGTGGTGGTGAGCTGCTCTACGAAGGGCGGCCAGAAGGCCTCACCAAAATCAAAAAATCACACACTGGAAAATATCTAAAAAGCAAACTGGCTTCAAAGTAAAGTGTGGCATGTAATTTTTTTAACTATCAGAAAGTCGATAGCGCTTTTTAAATAATTAACTTCGAATACAAACAGTTATCATGAAAAGAATGCAACATTATTCATTACTGGTATTATCATCTCTAATCGTTCTTATGAGTTCCTGTATGCCAGAGAAATCTGAAATCTGGATAGAAAAAGACGGCGGTGGAAAAATGGAGGTCACCATGGATATGGGTGAAATGGCAAGCATGGCGGGATCATTACTTGGCAGTTTAGATGAAGGAAGTGATGACGCTGGACCAAAAGATATGTGGTCTGGAGGCGAGAATATTGATACCCTGATGAATTTCTATGATATCATGCCAGATTCAATTCGCCAAAAAATTGACAACCCAGAGATCCTAAGAAATATGGAAATGCGGATGAAAGTCAATTCTGAAAAGGAAGAAGCAAAACTAAAACTGACGACAGTCTATAAGGATGGAGCAGAGAGAGAAAAACTATTCCATGCCTTGACTCAGATGCAAGCACAGAAAGCAAGTGGCCCAATGGCGATGGCTGGTGAAGACATGAATATAAAATCATATTTTGAAGGATGGGACGCAGACCTCGACAATGGGATTATAAAAATAAAAGGTGTATCACAAGAGGATATGAATGACCCTGAAATGCAGGAA
>CAZIMH010000413.1:0-2556 GCA_964540155.1 uncultured Saprospiraceae bacterium | reverse complement strand
AAAGATGATGACTATAACGATAATGGCATGCTGCTCGCTTCGAAGAAAGAGGAATACGAGAAGAAGTTTGAAAAGATTCTAAAGTCAAGCAACAACTAATAATCCCTTAGAGAGACATTCCTTTCAGTTCCTCTATGACATAGGACTTCTTCCTTACCGAAACTGGTATTTCAGACGCATCAGACATCTTCAGATAGCCGCCTTCTGTCTTGATATATGCACTTATATGTTGCCTGTGGACAAGATGAGATTGGTGCACCCGTAAAAATCTATCACCCAATACCTTCTCAAAATCCCTCATCGTTTTAGTCACCAAGATTTTGTGTCCATCCTTAGTATAAAAGGTGGTATAGTTGCCCATAGACTCCAGTCTGACTATATCTGAAATCGTTAGGACTCTGATCTCTTCCTGAGTATTAAGCGTAATGGTATCTGATTCGTGTTCTTTCAGAGCGCCTGAATGAGTAGCGCCTATTGCTTCTTTGACCTTCTCGATCGCTTTACTTAGCAGATCAGGATCGACTGGTTTGAGCAAATAATCGGTTGCTTCGAACTGGAAAGCCTTAATAGCATAGTCCTTAGAGGCTGTTGTGAAAATGATTTGAATATTGGTGTGGTCTACAATCTCCAATACATCAAAACCATTCCCCTCTCCCAAGTGAATGTCCAAGAAAACCAAATCAGGCTTAACTGCCTTAATGAGTTTTGCGCCAGACACTACATCCGTTGCCTCTCCCAGAATCTCTACCTCAGAGTGGGCTTCCAGATCGGCCTTTAGACTAGCTATCGCCAAGGGCAGATCATCTATAATAATTGCTTTAATCTTTGACACGTTTCACAATTTAGGGATTTGTGTAATGAATTAGGCACTAATCATATGAGTATATGGCACGGTAGGATTCCTATTCTAAGACTCGACATCGATACTTTAATAGTCTTAAATTTGATACATCTAATCATTAATGCAAAATCATGTATACAATCAGAATAATTTTTTCATTACTAATTATAAGTTGCGCCACCAATGCACAAAATACTGTTGTAAATAATCTTAGCCTGGTGAATACAACTGGCATCACTTTTCAAAGTAATCATGGATTTATCATATCAGGATATGATACTTTGGAATTGGGGTTAAATACAATCGCAAGTAATCCAGCGCTTCAGTCATGGAATAACGTAGGTGAACTTACAAATACTCTCTCGTTGCCCGAATATGAAAGGGTAACAGTCGTCCATGAGCTTTCTTCAGGATCTTTGTCTTGCCTTGTTGAAAAAGATGATGACGAAAAATATTATCTGATAATGGTGGACAAAGATTTATCCGAAGTGACAATGGAATGTGCTATTAGTGGCCAAGGAAATCCACCCATCAATGATATACCTGTGATTGGCAGTCTTAACGGGACTTCTTATCTTGATGTTTTGACCACCATAGGGACCTCTGAAGAGCGGTTATGGATGTTTCTTAGCAATGATAATCTAAGAGGAGATAGTATATGGTTCATGCCACGGACAACGGGAAAATTCTATCCAGGCAAAGATGGTACTTTGCTACATGTAGAAAATCATTCCACAGGTAACAGTACATTATCGCAATACAACGACAACTTACCAATCTGGGAACAAAATCACCCTTTCGAGATACTCGATGTATTGGCACATGAGTCTGGTTTCATTTATATAGCAGGTAGCAAAGACTCAGACCCTGGCCATCGTGATGCGGTTGTAGCCATGCTTAGTTTTGATGGCATCTTGCTCAATGAACAAACAGTACAAGTGCACAACAATCCTGAATTTTGGCCTGATGCTGAATTAAGTTTCGATAAAATAATATCAAATATAGATTTCATACAAGTTATAGGTACATCTAATCGGGATCCAAATTCAGCGAGCCCAGGTAATCACAATTTTATCAGTGGACTCTATGATTATAATCTGGAAGAGAAGGACTTGTCTCGAGAAAATGTAACTGGGACAAGAGGAAAGATAGAGGACTGGGTTCTCAACTCCGGCATTATTACTGCGTTAGGTAATGCGTCAGGCTTACATCTTAATCAAAGTTATATGGTAAATATCCCTGAAAGCTTCTCCATCGTAAGCACCACTGATGTGGATGAGAAGAAGCTTTCATATTATCCAAATCCTGTTATTTCAAAGCTTTACCTGAATGTCACCTTAGGCACCCCATTGACGATTACTGATTTTAGTGGGCGCATTATAATGCAAACACACTATCAAGAATATTTGGATGTATCTAACTTGGTTAAAGGAACGTATACTATTCAAGCATTAATAGACAAAAAGGTTATTTCATCCATGTTTATGAAGCAATAAAAAGAATAGGATTTGCATTGATCTAATGAATTAAAAATTCTATTCTTGGTTCTAATCTATAATGCTAAGTTTTTAATTGTGCTTTGTTAGCAATATTGTAATTCCGCTTTTTTCATTGATAAAAAAGCTTGCAAAAAATCTAGACGACCGAATGCTAAACTCTATGCCTAATGCCTACCCACCCTCAACTGATGTTGAGGTTCCTTCTTTTGTAAGCAA
>CAZIMH010000412.1:0-2561 GCA_964540155.1 uncultured Saprospiraceae bacterium | reverse complement strand
AATCCACATCGCAAACATCAGGCTATTGGAAAATTGCTATCACGCATATTCTCTTCATTCTTTATAGGTGATATTAAAAAGAGAGTCTTCTACTACAATGAGAAGTATTTCCAAGAAAATATAAGTGGTGTTAGACTTAAGAATAATTCTTCCAATTGGGGAAGTTGCTCTTCAAAACAAAATATCAATCTATCAAGTCGACTGTTGTTTGCTCCGCTGGATGTCTTAGATTATGTGATTATACATGAACTAGCTCACCTCAAAGAAATGAATCATTCTCCTCGGTTCTGGAAGATTGTCAGTGACATAATGCCCAACTATAAGGAGAAAGAAGCATGGTTGTCCAAATATGGGGAAACTTTGAAGTTCTAAACTTAAATGTCATATCCAAGGCATATTCCGAGATATGTGGACACCAAAACAGTTAAAAAGAAATTAAATCAGCACATATAAAACCAATATTGAGTTTATACCGTTCTAATATTCAACAACTTTTAGATAATGTAAATTCCTATACCATGATCATATTTATAATTGCATTGCTATTAATTCTGGTGCACACGGCACATTCCCCCCAGGTAAAATAGCTCCTGATAGTATCAGGAAAAAGAAAAGAAAAAAGGGTTTTCTCATCGTCTGAGAAAACCCTTTTTTAATTTATTCTATGTACAATTTTTATTGGACAGCCTTAAACATGGCCTTTACTTCATCTTCTGAAAATTGGCCCATAAGTCCTGTCTGAAATATATATTCCTGGTCACCTTGAATTTTTACAAACCTAAAATCATGATTGATTCTTTCTTCAGTGATTTTCTTTCTGTAAATAAATCCATTATCTACCTCTTCTAAAATCGCATCAAAATAAGGCGCTTGCTCTACCTGCGTTTTTAGTTCAGACTTAATCTTTGCCACATCATAGGTCGTGGCCACACCACTTGTAATCTGAAGAGAATAATTGCCTTCACCTTTTACCGTTACGTCTTTCATGACTCCCATGTCGCTAAACTCCACATCAGAGCCCGTTGGCGCTTGTACAGAAATTGGAAGCCCATGGGGTAACAAATCTAACTCAGAAAGACCGTTCATGGCTTTCTTAGCACCACCGTCTCCTCCTTTACAACCTAGAAGTAATAACAACGATGATAGAAATAATACGATATGGGACTTTGTTATCAACTCTTCGTCTTTATAGAACAACCAATTGCTTTTGTTACTGATGGTTGAGGATCTTTTCCTGCCTGTAGTGCCATTATAGCACTTTCTAAAAACTTATCTTCTACACTTGCCTCATCTCTAGGACTATCATCAATAGAACCTATATACTTAACCGTCATATCCTTGTCTAGCAAGTATACATGTGGTGTCTTAGTCGCACCATACTGCGGGTATACTTTTTGTCCTTCATCATATAAGTAGGCAAATGGAAAGCCTTTCTCCTCAGCTCTCACTATCATATTATCAAAGCTATCCGCTGGCTTTACCTCTGGATCATTAGGCATGATAGCTACAACTGGATATCCTTGTGGCGCAAACTTGTTATGTAGTTCTATAAGTCTATCTTCATACATAACTGCGTAAGGGCAGTGGTTGCAAGTAAATACAACAACGTAGCCATTAGCCTTATCTATGTCTGCCAAAGACATCATCTTGCCATCAATATTCTTTAGTGAAAAATCAGCGGCTTTATCACCGACGCTATATCCTTGCGCCAGCATAACACCTGTAAAAAGTAGTGCTGTTATAAATGTAAAAAATTTCATGTTTTGATTTTAATTCAAAAATGGTGAAATGATATTAACTAACTCCTGTTCGGAGTGAAATTCTTTTTCGTAGAACTCTCTTTTGTCCCCTTTGTAGACTAAAGTAATCGGTATAGCACCAGACCATGATTGGTCTACTTTGTCTATCCAATTATTGGCTTTACCATCTGCCAATAGTACCACATCAGATTGAATATCTTTTTTATTTAGAAAAGGGAGGAGTTTTTTAATTATATGCTTTTCGAAATCCAAGCTCACGAGTACCACTTTGACTGGTTGATCCATATAGCTCTCATGTAGTGCTTCGAAGTAAGGTAATTCCTTTACACAAGGCCCACACCAGGTAGCCCAAAAGTTGACAACGTAAGTGGTGTCGTTATCTTGATGTAGAATGGGTTCGAAGTCATCAAAAGTCTTATAGACTGACACATCATCTACTGTCCATGAAGTATCCTGTGTATGAACTTGCAGTGCAAGAAAGAGCATGATAATGGAGAGATAAAATTGTAATTTCATAACAATACGATTCAACAACGGGTAAACGCAAAAAGTTGCACGTTTGATACATAGAATCCATAGATATAATAACCTTAGTACCATTATAACACACAGAGGCCATGACACTTCTGCCATGGCCTCCAAACTTTGCAATAAGTTATTTTCTTATCAGTGATTAATCTACATAAGTACCAGCACTGGCATCCCAGTATCTAAATCCTGGCAATCCGTCGGCTCTATTGTCACCATTATCTAAGTAAAAGGCAACAACCGTTGCGGGTGGTGTACTTAGCATAGGCATAT
>CAZIMH010000411.1:0-2564 GCA_964540155.1 uncultured Saprospiraceae bacterium | reverse complement strand
TTACAACAGCAGCAAAAAGAAATAGACGAACTCAAGAATCAGATAAAGAAATAGGCTCAGAATATTGAGAACAACTTAGATTTTTATACTTAACAAATTCTATTATTATGAAAATGACAATTAAATTTTTAATGGCATTAAGCTTTGCTGCTTTTATGAGCAGTTGCGGTGGAGATGAATGTGCGACTTGTGATGTTACTCAGGTTGTTACCGTAGATGGAGTAGAAACAGCTCGCCAGACGCTGAATACTGGCCAAGAATTCTGTGGTGATGAGTTAGATGCAATTAGAGCACAAGAATCGACAATAACTCAAGAAATCGGTGGAATAACTCAAGTTGCAGTAACTACTGTAGATTGTAATTAAAAATACAGATATAAAGGCCTTGCACCATGCAAGGCCTTTTTTCTTTTGTCTTAGATTATTAAGAATCTAAGTGTCCTTTAACACGACTTTTTTATTGCCGATCTTTTATGCCGCTCCTATGGAGCTCTGTCATTGTTCTGACCACTTCTTGTTACTAAGGTGTCGTCCCTAAAGGGACTTTCTTTTGTCGTTTTCTGCCGGTATGCCGTCCATCATTCTTTATACATCCGTTCATAACTAGCGGATGCTTTTTTTATCAATTTATATTAGTATGTCGCCACAAAGTGTAGCTCCCTAGGAGCGAAAATCTTTGTAACTCAAAAAACGATAGTAAACAATTTAAGCTCCGCTAGGAGCGACACCATTAAGACTCGCTTATCGCATAAGTGTCGTCTTTAAGGAGACTTCTTTTTTGCAGATTTCTTCAGACCCAGTATCAGGAAATATTCCTGCCAGCAAATAAGTCAAATTATTGGTAAGCGTAAGCAAGGCTTTTTTAAAGTGATTTAAGCCACAACCAATTTTCTAACTGACGTTTTATTGCCTACGCTTATATGAACATAGTAAACGCCTGATACCAATCCTCTCTTATTTAAAGTAAAAGAACTTCCCGTTGTAGTATCCTTATATAGTAATTCACCAGACTGATTGTAAGTGGATATAGAGACGTCTAGGTTAGTAGGATTATCGAAATAAATAGTAGAATAATCTGACATAGGATTCGGCGCGAATGAGATATTTAAATCAGATTCTACATTATCAGTACTGGTTGTTCTGCAGAAAGGATCTGCCCATTTAGGGTTTTCTATAAAAGACTGATCTGTGAGGGTTCCTAGAAATGCTTTTAAAGCATCTTTCTCATGCTGGGTGAAATTAAACCCTCCTATGGGTAGTATTCTCGAAGACCAGCCAATATCATTGAGTGGTTCCACTATGTCTTCAGAATAGTGGTCTATGACGTCCTCTAAAGTAGCGAATCTTCCGTCATGCATGTAAGGGGCTGTAAGCGCAATATTTTTTAATGATGGCATTCTAAACAAATAATTTTTAGTTGTATCCCATACCCCTGCTCCTATATCATCTATATCTAATTCGAGTCCATTTTGATTCCTTTCTACACTAAGGAATTCTCCAACTCCTTGATGGTGACAACTGGCACATTTTTGAGAGAAAAGATCTTTTCCTACATATTCTAAAAATGTAAAGTTTTGAAAACCAACTGCTGCTTGCTGGTCCAACTTGGAATTTAAAGTATGCATAGAAGCTATAAAATGAACTAGCGCATCTATAATCTTTTCTTCTGTTGCAAGCGGGTGCTGGTATGCGCCTTGAAACAAGGCAGGATAGAAACTTGTATTCCACATTCTATCAATTACAACATCCATCTCTATTCCTATTTCGTTATCATCATTAAGGGGTAGTGATATCATCTCATGCAAGGTGCTTTTACTGCCATCCCATGAATAATTAAAGTGAGTATCCCAGGCGATATCATTTAGATGAAGTGAATTTCGGTTAGTCAGACCACTCATGCCTTCACTGAATTGCCTGCCGTCTGTAAATGACTTATCATGGTGGTGACAGGTGGCACAGGCGATATCCATATTAGTCGACAAGATATTATCGTAGAAAAGTACTCTACCTAAAGTGGCCTTCTGGTCATGTATAAATTCCAATGAATCTAATCGATGGCTATCCACCCAAGCGTCATAACCCATCTGAATAGAGTCAGAATGCGCAGAATAGTGAGTAGGAAAATCAGGGAAACTATAGTCGTAAGCGATAGCTGGCAAGTCAGGGCGGTCTCCGCCTCCAGATAGCATTTTTATGTGTACAGATTCTTCCGTAGTATAATTGAACAGGAAGACAATACCTATCAACGATAGGCAAATGGTAAGTTTGTTCTTCATGATTATTGTTTATCCTAAAGATGAAGGACAATTAATCATCCCTTATTCGAAGTAAGAATTAAATAGTCGTCTTGTGTTAGTAGCGACAAATTATTAGATAAAGAAATCTTAGCTGTTTACCTGATGATAGGATACTTCATTAGGTCGAGATTAATCAATAAATTGACTTTTTTCATCTAACTCAGAATCTAAATCCAGCATGTACACCAGCACCAAAATTAAATCTGACAGTAGCAAAATCCAGTTTAAATCCTAGATAGAAGTGATCTGTCCAATTATAATCATAATG
>CAZIMH010000410.1:0-2569 GCA_964540155.1 uncultured Saprospiraceae bacterium | reverse complement strand
CTATCCTAAAAACTATTAACAATGTTCCATAACCGATATATATTTTTACTATTTATTTGCCTGCCAGTCTGTCTCCAGGCAGGCTATGGCGTGCAGTATCTGACTGAGAAAAATAATAGCACTTGCAACCCGTTCGTCGAGACTTGTAGTCTCGATGCTATACGCTTGAAACGCTTGTAATAATAATTGTTAACTTTCTCCTATCGCCCAGACTCATAACCTCGATGCTATACGCTTGTACCATTCTGTACTCCAAATACACCTACTCAACCCTAAATCGTATTTCCCGCTCCAAATCACCATCCTCCTTCTCATCAACCGGCCTATCAAATAAATGCAGCAAATTATTCCCAGCTAAATCCTCAAGAATATAATCCACACTTATTACATACTCCCCTTGAGACCATTTATGAAAAGGCTTAAACTCAATTGTTCCCTTATTCCCATCATAAGCTAAGTCTCCTCTTACATTGACGCCACCCTGCATAACACTAAAAGCATCAAGCAGGCTACCATAATCTAACTGTTCTTCAGATACTATCCTAAGCGTCTCCTGACTATTAGCTTCAGGAACAATGACTTCCCATTGTGAGATAGATGGCTTGCTTCTGTCCGCTTCTACGACTTTAAACTGGTGGCTGACCGCTGCTTCAATCTGTACGCCAGTTGCATCTTTTAATGAACTGGCAATACGAAGTGTATAACTTTTATTTTGCTCAAATACACTCCCAAGATGCTCATTGGGCCCGAGCATACGCTTCTGTCTACCTGGCTCCACCCATACGGTGAGCAACGTGCCATCATCTGATAATAAAGGTGCAGCCAGATTTAGTATAGACCTGTCTACCTCTTGTCCATATTCATCTGCGAAATAAATATGATCATAGATTTTTACAGGATTGACAGGTTGTGAGAATTCGATATACCATTTTAGAATGTTAGCAGGGACTTCTTTTGTGGATGGATAGATAGCGATGACTTCTGAGATCTTATCCGTAACAGTTCTATCAATAGTAAACACAACACTTTCATTGTCACATACAAGCGTATATGGTTTATCTAAATCGAAAGGGACAAGGGGAGTGAAGGTAGTATGATTGGAATCCTCTCTTACGGTGCCTAATATCGAAAGACTATTATTCAGATCGTCATCCTCTGTGACATCACCACTAAAAACTTTTAAGTCCGTGCAATTATGAGAATTCACAAAACGAAGAGAATGTGTATTCCTTTCTATGATTTCTGGAAGTTGCTGACTTACAACTTCCAGAGACCATATAATTATTAGGATACTTATACAGAAATACCTCAATATTTTTCTTTATGGTTTAGAACCATCTATTACTATCAGTCTTAAGAGCCAAGACACCATTTGCATCACGCTGTATCATCACAAACGTAGAATCATTCAACTTGTCCAACTGTTGTACATTGACAAAAGGGAGATTGATAAAATCTATACCTGCCGTGCCTGCCCGCTCTTCTACTCTTTCTGTAAGAGAGTCCCCAAAGTTTTCTATATCAGATACTTTGATCTTCATCAGTGCTCTATTGGAGTTAGCGAGTAAGATATATCGCTGCCCTTCCTTCTCTAACTCTATTATATCTAATGGCGTATTCCAATTTCCTAACTCTGCTACAGTCTTACCCTTCGCATGCGCCCCATCTTTCATTTCGTCCATAGGGAATACCACAAGCGGTGTGCATGTGTAGCTAGCCAATATCTGTGGTTTGTCATTGATGGTTAGTGGCAAGAAGGTTTTAATAGGGGAGTTGGTTTCATACTTGCCATGAGCGGCATGATAGATTTCTAATGAACTTTGCATTTCATTTTCATTAAACGGAAATGCGATTGCTCTGAATGTAGAGGAGAACTCTGCATTGCTTAAACCACTCACCATTACTTTCCCGTCGGCATACCTTAAATCAGAAATCGCCCATTTTCTTAGAGACCGACCTCGTCTGTCTTCTGCTTCTACTGATACGGCATTAGCCAATACTGTTTTAGAATAGTGCACTTTATCTATGCTTACAGGTTCTAGGCTATTATTATTGACTAGGAAAAGTAACGACTTACCTGAGCTATGATTGACAGCGATATACACATTTTCGTTAGCTGGGTCTACGGCCATATCTATAATCTGAAACTGATCGCTTGTTGTCCCCAGCAAAGTGCTTAGCTGCTCTTCTAGATTAGGTATGGATAGTTTTTCATTGACTGCTTTTTTCTGCGCTGATAGATCTATCGCTACAAGTTGCGCTTCATCACTATCGCCTACAAAAAGAATGCTTTCAGGACCAAAAGCCAAAGCATGCATACTGCTAATGCCTGGGTCGCCCAATACAAAATCATCAGTAAGATTACTGGACCATCCCAAGGTGCTTATCGAAATGACTATAATTAAAAGAGAAGTGAGCTGTTTCATGCCTAAATAGTTATTATTTATATAAATTGCTTAATAGTAAAAACAACACCATAAGGAAGTTATAGTTGTTCGAATTTGCATTATAATTTCAATGGGATTGGGCAGTTAAGTGTACTCATTGTAAGAGAGGACAAGTATGCAAG
>CAZIMH010000409.1:0-2577 GCA_964540155.1 uncultured Saprospiraceae bacterium | reverse complement strand
CTCAGTAGATGAACCTTTCCTTAAATCTTATGTAAACAACTATTACACAAGTGAAGATGGAACTCACGTAGAAGGATTACTAAATGGTTTGACTTTCGGAGTAATGAAACATTTCCAAAAATACGATTTGGTGAACAAGTATAAAATATCAGAAAAAGGAATAAGAGAAAATCTCATTGCAGCGATTCATATCAAGTTAGAAAATCCAATGTTTAGCGGCTGTGTAAAGAACAAACTAGCAAATCCTGATATTATAGAACCAATTGCCAATAGGATATCAGACATTTTATTCAAAAAAATAGAAGATGACCCAGAAGCTGCTAAAAAATTGATAAGTAAATTTGAAATATAGAAAGGTATAACGATATCACATGACTATAATGGCATACCCTTCTGGATAGGCCGCCTGTCACCCATTCGATATCTTCCAGTAAGACACAAAACAAACAGTAAGAGTAGTTCAAGAACAATTAAAATTAATCATATGAAATACTATTTAGCATTCATCTGATAGCGCTTCTCACATCTTGTGCAATAACAATAAACTCAGTAAAAGATGAAGACATCGTTAAAACTGAATATTCAAATGCCCTTATTGCAATACACCATAATGACTATTGGTCAAGGAAATACGCTGAAGTACTTAGAGGCGAGTTATTAGTGAAACTAGATGCAAAAAACAATGATATTGAAATAATTCTCGTAGAAAACAAAGAATATAAATTGGCTTTAAATACTAAGAGCGAAATTGATATGAAAATTGAAGAAACTCTTAATAAAAATCCTAAACAAATTCTTTTTTTCTGTGGGGCTAAGAATCTATCTTACACTGATGGAAAAATGACAGCTGGTCGATTTGAAATTGTTGGATTTGATTTAACAGAAAAGAAGGAAGTATGGAAAGCTAAATACTCTGCTTTATACAAACCAAATCCAAAACAATGTGCTAAAAAATCTGCAGAAGCTATAGTTAAGCAAATTAAGATAGATAAAATATTGTAATCAATAAAATACATAAACAATAGAAAGCAACAGATAACAATGGCCCTTCACTCCATCTTCTAGCGGTCTAGGACATCACTATCTTAAATGCATAACCTACAGAATAACCCAACTAAATTTAGATTAATGTTAATCTCAGAAATACTAAATAATTACATACACAATCTTGAAAGAAAAAGATTGGAGCTACTTGAGAAACATAAAAATAGTATAGGTTGGCACCTGTCAATACCAATAATTGCTACTGTTGCCTCAATCTTTCTATTTAATATTCCACCTGTATTTTTCGTAACCGGTGCAGTGACGGGATTAATTTCATCGCTTGTATATAGTGCTAAAATTGGAGCACCTTTCAATGAAATAAAAAGACAACTAAAAGGTGTTGTCTTAGAAGATCTCATGGAGACATTTCACCCTGAGGTAGAGTATTCCTATTCGGAATCCAAGCAAGACATAAGAGAAATAGCCAGAGCTACAGGATTCTTTAGCGCTAATAGATATCATGAAGAAGATGTCATTCAAGGAAACTATAATAATGTAGATTTTTACATCTCAGAAATTCATCTATCAAGAAAGAAAAAGAAATCAAGAGTCACTGTCTTCGATGGACTACTGTTTAAGATTCGCATTCCTGATAAATATTTTCCGAGCACAAGAATTCAAAGCGAACTAGGTTTACTTAATCACCTATTTGGTGGATATAAATTAAATGAAGAATTTGGTTTTCACTACGATACTGAAAATTCGAGTGAACTAAATGAAACCCTAGGAGATTTGTTTCCTTTCTTTGAATATCTGATAAGAACAAATGAAGATCTAAGAATAAGTATCCAGGGCAACGAAATTGTAATGTTTCTTAATTCTGATATGAAGTTTCTCGACGACCCAGAGCCAAGACTCAAGGAGTCTCTATTAAATAATAAGTATGTCGAAAACTTTGCCAGACAGTTGAATTCATTACTATTTATTGTAGAAACCTTAGCAAACAATCTAGACAATCAAGAGATTCAGGAACGCTTAGAACTCAAAGTATTAGAATACTCAGATAGTGTGATCGATAGGAGCAATGCATAGAACACTTTAGAGGTCTTATTCTTTGAAAACCGGATTGCTCTAGAATCAAATGAAAGCGCTATCTTAATGGGTACAAACAATAGCATATGTGTGTAACTGAAACACATATAGGGTTGTTATCTGCAATTTAGAACAAAATGAGTAAATCCGAAGTAAGTACTGCAATTGAAAAGGTTAACAAAGCCTTATCACCTCAAATGAATGATGTGTTCAATACTTCAACTATGAGTTCGTTGATTTTGTCTGTTTGCGTAATTGACACCTTGTCAAGTTTCCATAGTGGTTACCAATCCGCTTTCGCGGTACACTTTCATATTAATGCCTTCTGGATAATCTAGAGTGGAACTTGAATCCACAGGATTATTTTGGCTATCTTCATAGCCTTGCCATGCTGGGCACACGCAATAGATGATGGACGCATATCTGCTGCGTACCTTGCAGAGACGACGACATACCATCTTCCGTTAACTCCAAACAAGGAAGGACAATGAGAGTTTTGGG
>CAZIMH010000408.1:0-2590 GCA_964540155.1 uncultured Saprospiraceae bacterium | reverse complement strand
TTTTCTCATAGATAAATACACTCCCTAATTCATAAGAATCAGTGTATTCTGGATTTAGTAATGGATTGCCTGCCCTTATGGAAAAGTTATTTCTGATATTGAAAAATGGATTGAGGTCCCATAGTCTAGGCCTGTATATTCTTCTGCTATATCCTGCTTGCAGAGATATCCGTTCATTAACTTTGTATGAAGAATGACCAGAAGGAAACAAGTCCAAGAACTTCTGATTATTATTTTCACCTGTATTTGTCAGTAGTGTAGATAAATCTGTATGCTCTACTCTTGCACCTAATTTGATGCCCCAAGTATCACCCTCATAAGCTCCCGTTGTATAGACACCTAATACGTCTTGATTGTATTCGAAGAGATTAGTCAGGTTAGGATCAGTAACAAAGCTGCCATCTATTAAGTCTTGTACGCGGTAGTCATTGCTAACGTTATTGTCTACATACTGTGCACCACTTTCTATGGAGAAGTTATTAGCTAGTGGCTTAGTATAGTCAAGATTAAATGTGAATTTACCTTCTCTAAAGTCCGTCTCTGTCAACTGATCAGTTAGGTCTCGTTCTCCTGTTACCAATGCTTCAGTAAATACGGATGATTGGTCTTTGGCAAAATAATTACCTATAGCGCTGAATGCTAAAGTATGCTCCTTATTGTCTTTGAATTCTCTTTTGTACTGTAACTCATATTGCAGCTTTGGGTTGCCAGCATCTGTCACTTCTGATCTAGTCCATTGAGTTGTGCCAAAGTTATCTGTGAAGGCGAATTCTGTCAATGAGGGTTGGTCTTCAAACTCAAAAGTGTAACTTCCAGATAAGGTGATTACATTCAGCGGATTTAAGTAATAATCTGCCCCTAAAACAATATTGTAATATCCTTCATTACGTTCTTCTGTACCCGTAGAATTTACTGATGACCTTGTACTGAAGTTTGTATTGTTATTAGTGTTGTCGGATATCCGCTCTTTGAATCCGACACCCAGCTGAGTGAAAAGATTGAAATTCTCAGTTCTCTTATTGAGACTAACACCGACACTGTGATTAGCAGGTGTGCCTGTATTTAATGATATAGATCCGTTGAGTGCTTTTTTATCATTCTTCTTCAGAACAATATTGATGATGCCAGCGGTGCCCTCTGCTTCATATTTTGCAGAAGGATTGGTGATGACTTCTATCTTCTCTATCATCTCAGCAGTGATATTACCCAAAGCGCCAGACTCTTCATCTGCTAGTACTGACGGCTTGCCATTTAGTAATAGTTGGACGCCACTACTTCCTCTCAAGGTTACTGACCCTTCTATATCAACATTGACAGATGGTACATTATTAAGGACTTCTAAGGCACTGGCACCTGAGGAGGTCAAGTCAGCACCTACATTGAACACCCTTCTGTCGGTTTTAAACTCTGTAGTAGATCTGTCTGCTGTAACGATTACCTCATCCAAAGCCTGACCTTCTTCAGTTAGGGATAATCGTCCCAGTGCTACTTGATTACCGTCTAAGGTGTAATCTTCTAATTTCATAGTACTATAGCCTAAGAACCCGACTTCTATATATACATCTTTATGGCTGGTCGTGATTTCAAATGAACCATCTATTTCTGTAGAGGTGCCAGTAATGAATAGGTCTGTTTTCTTTTCAAACATGGTGACATTCGCAAAAGGGATAAATTCTTTTGTTTCGCTGTCCACGATAGTCCCACTATAAGTAATTTCTGTATTGGAGAATCCAGACACGTTATTCTGCGCACTTAGGGTAGCTGATATAGCTATTAATAGAATGGATACAAGTATTCTCATTTTATGCTTGTGAGACTGCAAAGATGCATCAAAAGTCTGAATCTAATTTGTATAACAGGTTAGACCCAATAAGGAGCTGTCATACAGACTCAGAATAAGAAAAGCCTTCCTAAGTACTACTAGGAAGGCTTTTAATTAAATCTATATTTGGTAGAGACTATAAGAAGTCTACTTTTCCAGAATCTAGGTTGTAATAAGCAGGAAGTATCTTGACGCCTTTGTTCTCTACACCATCTCTTATAATTGCAGAACGGCTTACTAATTCATTAGCAGTAAGCTCTGCATTTTTCTTTATAACATCAGTGATAGATGCAGCGTCACCTGCAGCTGTAATAGCAGGTGTGATATGAGATAACAAGTGGTTAAGATTATAACCATTGTCACCACCACCTACAGCAGCAGTAACAGCACCGCAACTTTGATGACCAAGAACAACGATGACCTTGGATCCACAATGCGCTACGGCGTATTCCATACTAGCTAGAGAAGAACTGTTGGCGATGTTACCTGCCACCCTTACGACGAATAATTCACCCAGACCTGTATCGAAGGCCAACTCTGGCACTACACGGCTGTCTGCACAACTAAGCACTATGGCATAAGGCTGCTGTCCACCTGTCAAATCATTACGGCGGCTGCTATCCTGTAATTTTCCATCTAGCTTGTCAGTGACAAAATTATCATTACCCGTTTTTAATCTTGAGATTACCTCATCAGTACTCATATGTTTCTAAGTTTTATTTTACAAAATTAGAGATATTATAATAATTGAAATAACGATATACCACT
>CAZIMH010000407.1:0-2596 GCA_964540155.1 uncultured Saprospiraceae bacterium | reverse complement strand
GCCATAGGTGGCTTCATATTTGTTATTATATGAGTGACAACGGTGTCGAATATTTATAAGTAATTAAATTTTGATTGTGGGCAATCTTAACTATTCATTTCCATATAAAGAAATAGAAACGTTAGAACAGTTAGATAATTCTCTAGTAAAGCTTATCTCGCTTGCTCGTGATATGACCTCAAAAGCATATGCTCCCTACTCCTCGTTCTATGTAGGCGCCGCGATTCTACTCAGTGATGGTTCTTATATAGGAGGATGCAATCAAGAGAATGCTTCTTACCCATTATGCATCTGTGCAGAGAGAGTAGCCTTGTACAATTACGGTGCTTCCGAGACAGAGACACATATTGTTGCCTTAGCCATATCAGCTAACAATCCTAACAAACCACTGACTAATCCATGTATGCCTTGTGGCGCATGCAGACAAGTGATTCAGGAATTTGAACTTCGGCAAAATCAGCCAATCAGCTTATACTTAACTGCAAATAACATATCGACCATTGTTCACATCGATGGTATTAATCATATACTTCCACAAGCATTTGATAGAGCAGATCTGATTTAACACAAGTCAGAGACTATCCATATCTTTGGTGCTTGTATCAATAATCAAGTACAATATGAATTTTATAGAAGAGTTGGAATGGAGAGGTATGCTTCATGATATGACACCTGGTGTCAAGGAAGTCATTGAAAAAGACATGTGTACAGCTTATATAGGATTTGACCCTACAGCAGCTTCATTAACAATAGGCAACTACGTTCAGGTCATGATTCTCTCTTTGTGGCAGCGGTCTGGACATAAACCAGTAGTGCTTATGGGAGGTGCAACGGGTAGAATAGGAGATCCATCAGGCAAGGATGCAGAGCGACAGCTCAAATCATATGAAGAGCTAGATACCAACTTACAGCATCAGCAAAATCAAATGGCTCAATTCCTTGAATTTGGTAATTCTGGAAACCAAGCGCTCCTCAGGAACAATCTAGATTTCTATAAAGACATGAACACCTTAGACTTTTTGCGTAAGGTGGGAAAAACACTGACAGTGAGTTACATGATGTCCAAGGACTCAGTAAAGAATAGATTGGAAACAGGGCTGTCTTTTACAGAATTTAGCTACCAACTACTTCAAGCCTATGACTTTCAGTGCTTATACCAGCAAGATGACTGTCGCTTTCAGATGGGAGGATCTGATCAGTGGGGAAATATTACTTCAGGGACAGAGTTTATCAGACGCAACTTGGAGGACGCCAAAGCCTATGCGATTACGAGTAAGTTATTAACTAAGTCCGACGGCAAGAAATTTGGCAAATCTGAAAAAGGGAACATTTGGTTAGATCCTAACATGACTTCTCCATATCAGTTTTATCAGTTTTGGCTTAATTCTGATGATGCAGATTTAAAGACCTTTACGAGATACTTTACCTTGAAACCACATAGTGAAATAGAGCAAATAGAAAACGATCTGAAAGATGACCCAAGGGCACAAAAAGCTTTGCTAGCTGAAGAACTTACAACAAGAATTCATCAGGGTAAATATGATGCAGTGAAAGAGGTCTCTGAAATCATCTTTAATAAGAAACTAAACCAAGAAGGATTGAAAGCCATGAAAGCAGAAACACTGGAAATGGTTTCTGGAGAGGTGGCTTCATTCAAAGTATCGAAAGATAAATTATCAGATACACTAGAACTTCAAAACTTAGTGACCGAAGACACAGAAATATTTTCTTCCTTCAGTGAATTCAGAAGAGCAGTAAAAGGTAATGCCATCTCAGTCAATAAAGAAAAGGTAAGCGACCCTTCGACCCTAATAAAGCCAGAGCATCTTTTACAAGACCGCTTTCTATTTCTAGAGAATGGTAAAAAGAATAAATATATGTTGGATTTTTCCTAGATCTAGCGATTAAGGTGACACTACTTCAGATCGGTCCACAAAGTCTAAGGATACCGAATTAATACAATATCTCAAACCAGTAGGAGGTGGGCCGTCATTAAATACATGGCCCATATGTCCATCGCATCTTGCACAATGCACCTCTGTTCGGGCATAACCTATTACATAATCAGTGTCTTCACCAACAACATCCTCATCTATCGGTTCGTAAAAGGAGGGCCATCCTGTACCAGATTTGAATTTAGTATTAGAGTCAAATAATGGTAGAGCACATCCCCTACAGGTATATACACCATCATACTTATGATCCCATAAGTCCCCTGTAAAAGCTCTTTCAGTACCCGCTTTTCTCAGAACTCTGAATTCTAATGAAGAAAGTTCTTCCTTCCATTCTGCCTCTGTTTTCTCTATCTTATCCGCTCTCATTGGATCCTTTGAAGTAGCTTCCTGTTCTTCTGCTTCCTTTTCTTCTATCTCTGCAAGCGCTTTTTCTATAGGATCTATTGTAGAAACAGATTCTGTCGTTTTTTGCTGGCATGATGTTATTAGCAACGTGCCTAGAACAAATGGTATTAATAATCTTATCATTTTATCTAAAGAATTTAATTTCTAATTAACTAACGTATTTATAAGCATTGGTCATTCCTCTCCACGCAACCTCGCATCTTGCTTCTTCGCTATTTCCATAATCTTCCTCATCA
>CAZIMH010000406.1:0-2600 GCA_964540155.1 uncultured Saprospiraceae bacterium | reverse complement strand
CATGCTGCTTGTATTCAAATTGGCCAACATCTTTTTCTATGGTGATCCCCACCTTAGCTAATTCTGTCTGCAAGGCTTTGACTCTGTCTGTTTCTTTGATAAACAAAGTTTTCAGTCCGTTGTAAGAAATAGGAATCTGACAAGCTGCCGCTGCCACTGATACCGTCTGCACTATATCTGGATGCATCACAAAATCATGACACAGCATCTGATCAGGAGGCATTATGGAGTGTATATGTAATACGTTATCTACGACCCTGGATACGACGCCTAGCCTGCGGCCCAAAATATTCATAGCACTATCTGCCTGCAGACTCTTCTGATTAAAGTGGGTCAGCTCGATTGTCGCTTCTTCGGCAATCGCAGCGATAGCAAAATAGTAACTCGCCGATGACCAGTCAGACTCTACGGTGTATTCTATAGGTGCATAAGGTTTATCCGCTATACGAATCTGTCGCTTGTCTTGCTCTATCTCAGCACCGAATTCTTTCATAATTGCCAAGGTCATATCGAGGTAGGACTTAGATACCTGTTCTTCAGTCATTTCTATAGTCAGTCCTCCTTGTATCATAGGCCCTATCATACACAAGGCAGACAAGAATTGAGAACTGACGTCGGATCTTATTTCTACCTTATTTTGACGAACCTTAAGCGGTCCTGATATCTTTAGAGGCGGGTAGCCTTCTTCTCCTATATATTTAATGTCGGCTCCTAATTGCCTTAATGCCTCTACCAAAGGTCCAACGGGTCGCTGTAACATTCGTTCAGAACCAGTCAATACATGTGAACCATCTTGCAGGCAGAGATAAGCCGTTAGAAACCTAAAAGTAGTCCCGGCATGATGCGCATCTAATTCTCTAGCGTCACTACTGAGTAAGTTTTTCAGCGTAGTCGTATCATCACTATCAGATAGATTATAAATAGGATTGGAAGCATTAGCGAGTGCATTGATAATAAGGACTCTATTAGAGATACTCTTAGACCCACCAATCTTTATCTGTCCATGGATAGGCTCCCCATTGTGGGTCAATCTTATTATAGTCTCTTTACTTTCCAATCTGACTAACTATTCTATAACCAGGTAATGCTGACAACTTCCTCTGTGTTATCATGTAAACTGAGTCCTACGGGACAATGGTGAGCCGCTTTCTCCAATAGTTTTTTATCCTTGTCAGAATAATTATTGGCAGGCATCGTAATATTAATTTCTATCCGAGCTATTCGTCTAGGATCAGAGGCCATAATTTTTTTGATATCTGCAGTGGCTCCATTAATATCAATATCTTTCCTAGAAGCAGCTATCCCCATGATAGTGAGAATACATGACCCTAATGACGTGACAGTCAAATCCGTAGGTGAGAAGGCTTCCCCATTACCATGATTATCTACTGGTGCATCAGTAATGATAGTATTGCCTGATTTAAGGTGAACAGCTTCTGTTCTCAGGGCCCCTTTGTAAGTAACTTTTGATGTCATAATGATATTGGATTTAGTGAATAGCGCATCTAAGATGCAACATAAATCAACACTCTATCCATTTCATAACGCTAACTTAGCTAAAATGGCTAAAGGCCGTCCAATCAACTTCCCATCAGTGGATTTAATCTATTCTTCATCAGATTTAGCGTCAGCGTCTCTCCCCTCTTTCATCGCCCTTATTTTATTATCAGCCTCATCGTATCTGGTGATTATATCTTTAACCAATCGATGACGTACAACATCATCTGCCGTCAAAAACAACTTAGCTATTCCATCTAGGTCACCCAAAATATTAAGTGCTTTGTAGAGACCTGACTTTTGGTTTCTAGGGAGGTCCACTTGTGAAAGGTCTCCTGTGATGATGCACTTTGCAGAAGGTCCTAATCTTGTCAGAAACATTTTAATCTGACCTGAGGTACAATTCTGTGCTTCATCCAAGATGATGAATGCATTATCCAGCGTACGTCCTCTCATAAAAGCCAAGGGCGCCACCTCTATGACTCTGTTCTGCATAAAGTAGTCTAGCTTCTCTCCTGGCAACATATCATCTAGGGCATCATATAGCGGTCGTAAGTATGGATCTATTTTATCCTTGAGGTCACCTGGCAAAAATCCAAGACTCTCCCCCGCCTCTACCGCTGGCCGTGTCAGAATAATCTTTCTGACAATTTTTGTCTTCAGTGCCCTGACTGCCAAGGCAACTGCTGTATAGGTTTTTCCTGTGCCCGCAGGCCCAATGGCAAACAATACATCATTATCTTCAGATAACTGAACCAGCCGTTTTTGATTTCGAGTTCTGGCCTTTATAGGTTTTCCAGATCTGCTGTGTACAATGACATTCGCATTGATCTTATTACTTCCTGAACTATTCGTACTCTCCTCTAATTCATAAGCAAGATTGCCATTAAGCACATCCTTGACTTTGTGTAAAGGCAGCGCATCCTGAGATCTGAGGATCTTCACAAGCTGCTCTATTTTGGACTTAGCTTTCTGTGTCTGCTTCTTGCTCTCTCCACTGATCTTGAGATTGGAACCTCTGGAAATGATATCAAGTTCTGGAAACGCCTGTTTGACTAGATTTAGTTTGGCATTCTTGAGACCATAGAGTTCTGCATGGTCGA
>CAZIMH010000405.1:0-2603 GCA_964540155.1 uncultured Saprospiraceae bacterium | reverse complement strand
TCAAATCAAAGGCAAACTCTACATCAGTCGGTGGCAAGCATTTAGAAGCATCACAGGCCATATAGGTCAAGTAACCTTTAAGCTTGTCTACCCCATTTGCCTTAATCTTATGGGTTATGACATAAGGCTCATCTGCGAGAATCTTGATAACTTCTACCTCGAAAATTTTATCAAATCCCTTTTTTACATGGCCTGCCTCATTACCCTTTCCCATTTTCTCTATCCCTTCACCTTCGTAGGTTACCTCCGTAGGATACGGCCCATTATCAGGGGTAAACTGAGAGTATACTGTCCATTCATTTTCTATATCTCCAGTATACGTCAATTCATACTCATCATTTCCCAGCGCTCTAATAGCAATGTCCCACGATACTGGTTCGAGTAAACCATTGTCTGGGTTTTCTTGCTGACCTACGTTTATTGCAGGTAGAGATACAGGTTCAGATACCTTACTGACTATAGTATTTTTGACTTCTGAGGTCTTATTGACAACAATCTTTTTGGCCTCCTCCGCTTGAGTATTGATCGTGGTAGTGACTTTATTAGCTTGTTCTGTTGTAGCATCCATGGCTTTGTCCGCTATCCCAGTCACAGAACCTATCTTTCCTATTCCTGAGGCAGGCTTCGTCTCCGTACTGCCTTGGTCTTTGTTGTCTGCTTTAGGTTTTGATTTTTGTCCATTGGAAGGGGCTGCATTTAAGGCCAAGGTGAAATCGACATCTGTAGGTGGCAGACATCGCTCGTTATCACAGGTCATATAAGTGAGATAGCCTGAGACCTCAGTCCCTGAAGGAGCCGTCACTTTCTGCTTTATGATATAGGGTTCGTTATGCAGGAATTTGATGACGTCGACTTCAAACATTTTATCGAAGCCTTCTTTCTTTTTTCCTTGTTCCTCGGCCTTACCTATTTTTTCAAATCCCTCTGATTCATAATTAATAGAAGTAGGGATAGGGCCGTTATCTGCAGTGTATAGAGAATACACCGTCCAGTTGTTCTCTAGTTTGGCTTCAAAGATGAGTAAATGCTCATCACCTTGCAGGTGTTCTGAGGTGATTGTCCACTTGACAGGTTCGAACATCTGAGCTTGGACAGACATCGTTGTTGTCCAGATAAGTAGGAATAATGAAATCAATCGCATCGCTCGGTATAGCTTTTACTCTGCACTTAACTGAGTTAAGTCCAGATAGTTATTGTAGTTTGAAGAAAAATCAATTCTTGGGTTAGTCTATAGTTTTACATCAAAGGTAACCGTTTCAGGTGGCAAACACAGCTCGTCATTGCAGGCCATATAGGTGACATGACTTTTGATGACTTGACCTGGTTTCCAGCCTGACTTCAGCACCTGTGCGAATGAGGCTTCAGATTTGAATTTTCTGACCGTTACCCCGAACATCTCAGAATGCTCTTCTATCACTTCAGTCAATTCTGCTACATCCCCATCTAAGGTGACGCCATCCGCAGGCTCGAATTCAAATTCCAAAGGTATAGGGCCTTCAGGGTCAGTGAATTGGCTATAAATCACCCACTTTCCCTCGATATCTGCTTTGATATTTATAGTCTGACTTGCTTTATCAAAATCTCCTGACCACTTAACTATATCTTCATTCTGCCCTATAGCAGCTGATAATGAACAGACGAATAAAGAAAATAATAGGAATCTCATTGTTATTGACTTATTGTAAATAATACACAAGTTCTTACTCATCCATGATTTATGCTTGAAATCGGCGCATGTTATTACAAAATTAACTTTTTACGAAGTATTTCGTAGATAATTAACAAAAGTTGAACAAGTAAAAGGAAAATGTACCTTTGCTGCTCGTAAAAACAAGCACAAAATGAGTTTACTTACAGTCGGAACAGTTGCCTTTGATGATATCCAAACCCCATATGGTCATGCAGAAAAAGTAATCGGGGGTGCCTGTACCTATATATCTTGGGCGGCCTCTTACTTTACTAATGATATCAGGCTAACCTCTATTGTCGGAGCAGATTTCCCCAAAGCAGAGATTAAGACCTTAGAATCCAGAGGGGTAGCCATGGACGGACTGAAGATTGTAGAAAATGGTAAGACCTTCTTTTGGGCTGGGAAGTATCATGAGAACATGAACCAAAGAGATACGCTACAGACAGATCTCAATGTATTAGATGATTTTGACCCTGAGCTGCCCGATAGTTATAAGAATAGCCAATACATCATGCTGGGCAATCTAACACCAGACATCCAAATCAGAGTGGCAGAGCAGTTAACCTCTCCAAAATTGATTGTATTGGATACCATGAACTTCTGGATGGATATCGCCATGGACAGACTCAAAGAAGCCATAGCAAAAGTAGATGTCTTGACGATCAATGACGAGGAGGCCAGACAGCTATCTGGAGAATATTCCCTGGTCAAAGCAGCCCACAAGATATTCCAGATGGGACCTAAGTACCTCATTATAAAGAAAGGTGAGCATGGCGCCATGCTAATGTCCAAAGACAAAACCTTCTACTGCCCTGCCCTACCACTCGCTGAGGTTAAAGACCCTACAGGTGCTGGTGATACGTTTGCGGGCGGTTTTATGGGTTATCTTGCAAAGACTGGAGACATCTCTTTT
>CAZIMH010000404.1:0-2613 GCA_964540155.1 uncultured Saprospiraceae bacterium | reverse complement strand
CTGGTGTTTCAAAATTAACTCTGTCAAAAACAATTTTAACAGTGGATGCTGACTCATTAGTCATTTGAAGAAAGAGAATATTTTCTTCTTTGAATTGTGCTTGTAAGGCATTTAAATGAGGCACATTATCGAGACAAGGTTTGCACCAGGTTGCCCAGAAATCTAAGACTATATATTTATTCTGTGTTGATTTGTTAGTTGGTTCGTTAAGTAGCCAATTGCCAATATGAATCGGAGGTGCCTGTTCTCCTATCTTTAGGGTAGATTGGGAGTGTACTTTTGACAAAGTAATACCCATTAGCAGAACTATTAGATATGAATATTTGGGTAGTTGATTCATTACAAATTGTTTGATTGCTTCTATTGAAAAGCCCTGATAATAATATTACCAGGGCTCAAATATGAAGCGTTACAAATTAGTCAAGTAATATTATAGAACAACAAATTGTTTCAAGGAGGTTGCTTCACCTTGTTTTACTCTTAGTATATAGTTTCCTGGAGTAACACTGTCTAAGGATAATTTTTCTGTCATTCTTTTTCCAGTAGAACCACGTACTTCCGATTTTATGAGTTTCCCATTTTGGTCATGGATATCAATATGTAGGTCTTCACTCAATTCAGATGCATAAGTGAATTCTAGAACGCCATTAGATACAGGGTTGCCTAATAGAGTGAGTGCTGTCTTTTCACTATTTTTTGCTGAGCCTGGCATTGCCTCTATAGTAATAACTTCTGATTCTTTTATATCATCCTTAAGTTCTACGACGATTAACATACATCTGTCTTTGAATTCTACCCACTCTTCTGGCATCTCACCTTTGAAAATGCTAATCCCCTTTATCGTCTCAGGGTCAACATCATTTAGGACATCAGATTTTAATCGATCATCTATTACTTTCGATTCGATATATTTTCCATCTATAATCACAGCTGGATTTTCACAATCTTCAAAATTCTTTATTGGTAGTAATTTCCCGCTCTCTGTCTCTGATTTTGTCGTTTCAGATACTTGTTTTTCCTCGTCGTCATGTAACTTAAATTTGACCGGTAAGGTATATAATACTTTAACGGCTTTTCCTCTCTGCTTACCAGGAATCCAGATGTGATTGTCTCCCATAGTTTGTAGCATGTCCAGTGTAGCTTCATCACAACCACCACCTATAGATCTGACGATATTAAAGTCTGATATTTTTCCATCTTCATTGACAATAAATTGTACGACAACCATCCCTTGAATCTTTTCCAGTCTGGCAGTAGCAGGATACTTGATGTTGGTGTATATAAACTCAAGCATCTTGTTTTTAGCACAATCATCGAGTGCTTTATCTGATAGACCAGATGATTCACAACCAGGAAAACGTGGCATCTCCTCCACTACTTTGAATATCTCTAAATCTGAATCTGACTCTGCTTTAGAAACTGGATGTGTTCTATTGGCTAGTGTAAATTCTATAACGCCGTTGACAGCTCTATCGCCATACTTTGAAGTTGCCTTCTGACCTTCGAGTACTTGGACACTTTTAACTTTGCTCTCTGTAAAATAGTGCTCTTGCTTCGATTCAGATATTTTACCATTTAAGACTATGAGAGGATCTTGCATTCCTTCTGTATAATACGTTCTCTCAGACACATATGTTATGGGTTTCTGCTGTGGCTTATTTAGCTGAATTTGAATGGGCTTCTTATCTTCTATAACCAACTCTGTTTTTACTTCATTTTGTCCATCAGAACAAGTAAGGTAAAGTGGCTCTCCTTTCTTGGTGGGTTTCTTAGGTACAACAAATATATCAACACTGTTTTCCGTCCAACTATTTTCTACGATTTCCACTAAGGCTAAATCGCTATTACTTAATGTAATTTCCACCTCTTTACTCAGTGGTCCTGAATTACTCTTTAATTCATAGGGATATGCCATTCCTATTCTGAGAGGACCTTCTGCCTTATGTTTCTTTGCTAGCACTAAGTCATTACTGGCATCTTCTTCTAGTACAATATTTCCTTTAATATCAAATACTGAAACGTTTTCCGCCACATCTATTCCATAGGCTTCTTTGATTTCTTTTACGCCTTGAGTTATTACTATCCCTCCATCAGTAGAAAAATTGCCAAACGGTTTTACTTGGAGCCTTTTACCGTTATGATAATATATGTAGACCCTATCAGATGTATTTTCAGATGCATTGTCTACTTTTTCTTTGACTTCACCGATGATAGAAAATTCTAAGCTTGCGCTACTATTTCCCTGGAATACTTTTACAGTCATCTTTTCTCCATCTTTTGTAGGCTCACTAGGACTAATAGCAAAATGGTATACGCCTTCCTTTGGCTGCACATCTTCTTTATCATCAAATACGTACCCTCCCAGAGAAGGACTAAGTTCAAATGACAACTGCTCACTAGTGTCAAAATTCATGACTTTAAAATCATAGGTTTCTCCAACACGTAGAACATCAGAGTCATGGAGAATCATAAGTCTCATGGCATTATCCTCACTGATTGTCTCAGACTTAAAGGAAAACAAAACTGTCAAAAACAATACTAGAGGAACTGCAAGCAGATACCTGCTCATCTTGTGTCTAGCCGACTTCTTTTTGTACAACATATTAATACGTT
>CAZIMH010000403.1:0-2635 GCA_964540155.1 uncultured Saprospiraceae bacterium | reverse complement strand
GGTCCTGCTGGCTACTCCCGGTTGAAAAACGTAAGTAGACTTGGACCCCAGCGCATGATGAGCTGTCAGTATATCTGGTTTCCACCTATGAAAATTTTCTATCCTCCCTCTACTAGATGGATGTATGGTGAATAACCAATCTCTATTCAAATCAAACCAATAATGATTGGTCCGGCCTCCGGGCCAGACTTCATTAAATTCTCTGCCATTAGGATCCGAAGCTAGAGAAGAATGCTTATGCATATTAGCCCAGGTACTAAAGCGCTGAAGACCATCCGGGTTATAACAAGGATCTATAATAATCACGGCAGAATCCAGCAAATCTTCAAGGTAATCACTTTGGCCAGCAAGAAGATAATAGGCGACTAGGGTGGAAGAGTTGGCGCCACTGCTTTCATTACCATGCACGCTATAGCCTTGATATACAACGATTGGCAAATCATTAAGATTAGATACAGATCCCAAGTTTGTATCTACAAGTTTCATTCTTTCACTTTTGATATCCTCTAAATTCTCCAGATTTTTCTTTGAGGATATCACGAGGTTTACCAGCGGTCTGTTTTCATGTGTTCTTCCATACTCCTGAAAGTCACAGTTAGGGGAAGACTCACATAAGGCTCTCATATAATGATATAGTTGGTCATGAGAGATATGCCATTCCCCAATCTGATAACTTAGATAACTCTCAGGTGAAGGGATATCCGATTTATATTCTATTTCAGGTAAATAGTAAGATAGAGGAGTCTGAGCGACCATTTGTGTCAGAATACAACTTAGAAAAAGAGTAGGGATGAGATGCATTAGTTTCATAGACATTTAAGGTAACTTTGAGTCAATAAAATACAAAATACCTATAATAGACGATGTCTAGTATTTCTTTAATCATTCTTGTTGTTGTTTTACTATTGATCGTCGTCAACGTCTATATGAGAGTTGTCATAATAAAACAATATAATGCGTTGAAAAACAAGGGCTTATCTATGGATCCAACGTTGTTTTATAGCAAAAAAAAGCGAAACGCATACATAACTGAACATCACCCCCAAAATCGAGAAGAACTATTGAGCTTCTCTAATCATCTCGATAATTTATTAAAGATTGTAATAGGAGGATTCCTATTGATACTCGTATTATTCACCTTAGCATATCTGACAAAATAGGGATGAGAGTAGGACTATTTGGGTTAGGGCATCTGGGCAAAATACATCTCAAATGTTTAAGACAGACAGACTTTGAGTTAGTTGGTATTTATGACCCTAACTATCAGCCTGATGGAACTAAGGACAAGTATGAAGACATTTCCTTATTTAAGACCAAAGATGAATTACTAAGCAAGGTAGATGCTTGCATTATTGCATCTACGACGGCCTCCCACTATGAGATTGCTAAAGCTGCTCTGTCAAAGGGAAAACATTGCTTTATAGAGAAGCCCCTTACTTCTACTGTAGAAGAAGCAGAATTTCTTGAGAAAATAGCATTGCAGAATCGTTCTCTGATAACACAAATAGGGTTTGTAGAAAGATATAATCCTGCATACAAATTTTTGAAGAATCATATAAAAGAGCCAAAATTTATCGAGGTACATAGACTGGCCCAATTTAATAATAGAGGTAACGATGTCTCTGTCATTTTTGATTTAATGATTCATGATTTGGACTTATTACTAAGTTTCAAGTCAGAATTAGTAAAAGATATTAAGGCCACAGGTGTTAGTATATTTACTGACTCTCTAGATATCTGCAATTGTCGTATAGAATTTGAAGATGGCTGTGTGGCTAACCTAACTGCTAGTAGAATCAGTATGAAAGTGATGAGAAAATTTAGAATATTTCAGAAAGATGCTTACCTAAGTATGGACTTGCATAAGAAAGAAGGACAGGTAATTTCATTGATTGATGAGCCTACAGAGACCAGTTTAGAATTACATGTAGGTCAAAATAAAAAACATATTCTATTAAAGTCGTCGGGGATACTTGAAGGGAATGCGATATTAGAGGAGTTAACAGATTTTAGCAGTGCCATAAAGAACAATTCATATAATAGTGCCAATATCTCATCTGGTGTCAAGACATTACGGTTAGCACAGCAGATTGAGACCATTGCAATGAAATCTACTGGAACATTATGAGATTAATATTAACTATCATAGCAAGCTTATCACTATCAACATGCATGCTCGTGGATAATTTTGATGACGAACCTATGTATCTTGAAGTCCAAGACATAAGTTTCATGTCGGATAATTCAGAAATAGCAGAGAATGATAATATTACAGACGTTTGGGTTTTTATTGATGGCGTCTCTAGAGGAGTTCAGCCAT
Organism: uncultured Saprospiraceae bacterium; assembly: GCA_964540155.1. GTDB lineage: Bacteria > Bacteroidota > Bacteroidia > Chitinophagales > Saprospiraceae > RFSX01. Next base: position 315 of record CAZIMH010000403.1, on the reverse strand, counting down.
TACCCGCTATAATACCGGTATTAGGAGACCAAGATGTTGAGGTTGCTTTGTTTGCAGGTGTTAGAGAAAGTGGTCAGTTGTTTATCGCTAATCAGTATCCTTTTTATGATAGGTTAGAATTGAATATTCCTTTCCAACCAGGTGTCACTATTCCTGTCGATTTTGAGACCAGTTATGTGGCAGGATCTATGATAGCTCTTAATGATAATTTCGAAGGACAGACAGAGTTTACAGTGGACTTTGACGGAGATTTGAATTCTACTATAGGCTTCAGTAATGATACTCCCTTTGGTGAGCTGGCAGGCCGAATAGATG
>CAZIMH010000402.1:0-2644 GCA_964540155.1 uncultured Saprospiraceae bacterium | reverse complement strand
TCACAACCTCTAGTGCTGATTTTTTGAGCTTTTGGTGCATGCCAACTGGAATACCTCTACCGTTATCTGTCACCATAATCCCATTATTAGCTAGGATGGTCACATTTATAGTATCACAATGTCCTGCAAGGTGCTCATCTATCGAGTTATCCACTACCTCCCATACTAAATGGTGCAGACCTTTTGAGTCCGTCGTACCAATGTACATGCCGGGTCTTTTTCTGACCGCTTCCAAACCCTCTAAAGCCTGGATATTGTCCGCACCGTAGTTGGACTTATTCTTTAGCTCTTCTTTATTCTTCTCGTTATTATTATCACTCATATTTTGCCGTCTAATTAGCGCTGCAAAGATACTAAAATGGCTGTCAAATAGATGTTATTGAGGACTCATAATTCATTCAAAATGAAGCATTTCTGTTGTTTTTGGTGCTTAATTTGGCCATTTAGACTCAGAAAAAAACATAGGCTCCGACTATCTGAAATTTGTCAGACAAAAGACACTACAAGATGGGGAGGAAAAATTGACAAGGCAGAAGGAAGGATTGTCTAGAATGCAGTCGATTTCCCATATTATCTTTGCTATCAGAAGCTCGGTAGAAAATAATTAAGACACATTTTCAAGAGCAGTACCCAACCAAAAGATAATTTTAAAATAAAGTTGAGTATATCTTAGTAGAAAGGTTCTGGTGGAAAGTACCAGGACCTTTCCTCTTTTTATACCTACCCTTTTCATTTATAGTAGCCTTCTTGTCAGTTCGTCTGTTATAGCGATTTCAGCCAAGGGTATGTCATAGAAGAATTGTCTCATAATCGATAGAAATATTTATTTGGGAAAAAGTCAACCTATGAAACACATCTTCTTGCAGACGATGTCTGTACTCTCATGTTTACTATTCGTATCTACGATTGGTAATGCACAAAAAATCAATTCTCCTCATAGCCTTCTAAAATCTGATGCCATTAATGTCATTACGATTGACATTGAATGTGATGGTATAGCGGGATATAATTATACAAGCGATTCACCAGTAGGTGGTGTCATTCAGAATCAATCCTCACAGACAAATAGACCTGTACCACAGGTGCTATTAATTGATGTCGAAGTCAATGAAGAACCATATTCATTCATTACTAACGATCAGTTTGTTAGCAAATTTGAGGGTCCAGGAATCAAAAATGATGTCTTCTATCCAGAACTTGCTGGTGTAGGCACACACACAATTATCTATACCGCATCAAATTCCACAGGCTGTAAAGCTTCTAGGAAAATAATAATTACAGTGAACGACGGTCCAGATGATCCTATTAAGGAGAATTCGATAGATATCAGTATGGAAAGCGATCAAATCTATATAGACAATCCTGATCAGCAAGACATACGTGTTCAGGTATTTACAAGATATGGAGAAATCTTATCAAGTCACTCAGCAAAAAATTCATTATACATAGATACTGACCCTAATTACAACGGCATATACATTATAAATGTCCAGGGTGAGTCAGGTGTACATACACGCCAAATCTATGTCAGATAAAATATACTAGATTATAACAATCCGATTTTGATTCAAAAAAGGTATGCAGTTCGCTGCGTACCTTTTTCATTTAGTAGGTTATCTTGATAAGGCTTAGATTAAAGTTAGATTCGCTGGGCACAAGCAATTCATTACTCCCCAACTGTACTGCATCTCGAAAACGCAATTTTACATTCTGATTATCTGTACTTAATAAGCTATTTCTTGCAATATTCCCTCCAGGGTCTACTATATACTCGCTGACGGTATTACTGCTCTTGATCTCATCATTGTAGAGCATACGCATACGAGAAGGCGTGAGCATGATGTAAAAAGAAGAAAATAAAGCATCATCATCTTGTGAGAACTGTTTCTTATATAAAATTTTACTCCAGTCTATCGTTCCATCAGGGGAGATACTTGAGACAATAATATCTTCATTATAGTAATCTACCCATCCGCGCCTTATATGAGAATTGTAACTCGTAGATCGGCTGTAATTGGTTGCGTATGAACTTCTTCGTGAAAACTCTTTCGCTAGTTCCATGACCATAATGACCCCTCCATCTTGCCGCTTTATAATATCTTTAAAGGTAAAATGCTCAAAGATTTTGTTCTTCTTCTTTCTCGTCCTAGAGACCTCACTAATCAGTGACTCTGAGAATGGAATCAATTTAGCTTGCTCATTCTCGACAAGATCATATGGAGACTTACTAATCAAGAAGACCCCACTGTTGTCTCTTGTCTTTCTTTCTGAGTATAATCCGCTGATAATAATTTTATCATTGAGATTATCATAATCCAAGTGAATATCGCGTCTTATTCTATCTGAGAGCGATATACTCACCAGATTGCCTTTGTCTGAAAAAAGGGAATAATGAAAGCATTTGACTTGGTCACTTTTTGTGCCTCCACCATCTTGCTTGTACAGTAATAATGAAAGTTCTCCCTTCTCAGAAAGAACCATCTCTTTCATATCTGATCTGAGATTGATATCCGGTGGAAATTGCAAACGACGACATATAGCAAGTCTGTTTTTATTGTTGTCATACAAATACAAATCGAGCTCATCATTGTTATTTATAGTATATAGAAGAAGCTTGCTCTTATTCTCTGATGCGATGCTATTG
>CAZIMH010000401.1:0-2662 GCA_964540155.1 uncultured Saprospiraceae bacterium | reverse complement strand
CCCTCGCATATCCATGCTATTGGGAACCCAGACATCATTGAATCTATACCATCTTCAGGAAGTACAAAGTACCATTTCGTGAATACAATATTTGATATTATTGCTAGTGGAATTATTATTTGCGAAGTTGTCTTTTTCAATATAAGTATATCTTTTGTTTACTTATTAGTTGATTTAGTGCATTGATAATATGACTTATGGCTGCATCAATTTATCTCTATCCCATTCTTTATTTCAGTCTGATAATTAGTTGCTCGATTTTATTTTCTTCATCACCTCCTCATAAGCAGTCGGATCATTTACATTTTGCATGAAGGCCGTCTCGCTGACTTCTATTTCTTCTATATCTGTATTAATCAATACTTTTCTGGGGCAAGAATAACCTTGACTTAAGAATTCGAGTAAGACGGGATAGGCTCTTGGCTCCCAGATAGTAATAAGGGGCTCTGGAAATTTTGTCTCTGGATTATGGAAGCAGGTGGCGAGCTTAGAGGTATTTCTATTTTGGACTAGAAGAGCGATGGATTCATTTGTCAACAGTGGAAGGTCACAAGCGATGGTCAGCCAAGCCTGGTTAGGGTAGGCTCTAAATGCAGAAAGAATAGCACCATAGGGACCGAGGCCTGTAAATGTATCCTTGATAACCTTATATGGAGATGCTGGAATTTCTGCTTGTGTTTCGCTATAGGAAATAAAAACGTCGTTACAATATTTTGAAATCAGGTCAGCTTCATATTCTCGCTGTGCTTTGCCGTGGTAATTCAGACCGCCCTTGTCTTTGCCCATGCGCTGACTCTTGCCGCCAGCTAGGACTAATCCGTTAAGTATAGGTAGGTAAGTCTCATTGTCATCTCTGATCGCTGCGGCAATCAACTTGATATCAGACATTCTGAATATCTGAACCTTAGGCGTGATGAGTGGTTTCAGAAAATCATAAAAACTAGAATCTCTATCCTCGATGACGATGATACGGATATCAGTGAGACGATCCAACTTTCTTTCTAGAGATGCTTTCTTGGTGTCATTGATAAAGACGACTTGCTTAGATCCGATAAAGTGATTGCCATTGACAAGCATTAGGTCTAGTGAAGAAAAGTGTTTCTTGTTTTGTTTCTGAGCAAGCGCGGTTTTGGTTTCTATATGTCCGTAACTAATTCTGTCTTGGTAGTACACATGATAAGGGTGCTCCTGTGAGACTTCATTATGACTGGCATCTAAGTAACCAACCTTTAAATCGGCCGATAATATCTTTGCAATCTGACGAACATAATTATTGATGATATCACAAGGTGCCCCTATGAAGGCCCATTCATTCAGATGGTACTCACCGCCAAGCGGTTTTGTAAGGGCTGTATGTTTAGTATGTTTTTTAGTCTCTTTCAAATTTCACTTTTTGTCGCCTGTTTCTTCATTAATATTAACTCTTCGATGACGTTGTATGGGATTACCCTAGTAGGCCGCTTTACAAAATTAGAGGTATCGACTTAATATACGAATAGAAACGATAAGAATAAGTATTGCTGTAATTCTTTTGACAATGAGGGGGTCCAATTTGAATATCGTCATTCGTACGCCTATCTGTCCGCCAAGGAATACAGCACCGGCTAGCAAAGAAAGGGTGGAGAGATCTATCGGGAATCCATTCGTGACTATTTGACCAGTGAGACCAGCTACAGAATTGACGAATATAAATGTGGCGCAAGTGGCAGCGATAACTTTGGGCATGTCCCATTTTGTAAGATGGAGTAGGGGAGACAGGAAGATGCCACCGCCGATGCCAACCATACCTGATAGTAATCCAATGCCGCCGCCGATGAGTCCATTAGAAAAACGGGGTAATTTTCTATGTCCTAATTTCTGATCTATCAACATCAATAGGGCGCTGATAAATAAGGAAGCGCCTAGCAGCAAAAAGAAAAATCTAGCTTCCAATTTTAGACTTCCTCCTAGAAAAGCCATGGGCACGCTGAGCAGGAGTAGGGGTCGTATTTTATGCCATTTAATGTATTGGTGCTTTGAGAATAGTAGGACGGATGAGAGGACGACGACAATATTACAAGTAAGCGCAATCATCCGCATTTCTACGAATGCTAGACTTCCTAGGCTGAGCACGGCCAGATAGCTAGAGCCTCCCCCAAAACCGGCGGAGGAATAGATGAGCGCTATCAGAAAAAATAGCGGTACATAGTATATCAATTCTTCCATTCCTGCACATAATAGTTAAAGTCTTTGGTTTTGTCTCAGGTCTATTGGAAGATTTTGTGGAAAGTGGGTTAGCCCTTGTTTTATAGATACTTAATTAAACACCTTGTAAAGTGTCGTAAAGTGATCCGTAGTATATGTCTGCTATTTACATGAAAGCAGAATATGTAAATACCTATCTCACTTCAGTTATCGAATTCTTTGACTTCTATATATTGAAACAGATTAGGTTGATATGCATTTTTAGCTATTACTTCAAATTTTAAATTTCTCAGATTGGATTCATTAGATTCTATTTCGAAATCATAATAATCATCTATTCGCGGTTTTAGTATTATTTTATATTCATTCATTTTACCCACGAAACATTGCAATCCATCGAAAGTATAATTTAGATTTAGTATTCCTTCGATTGAATAATTCCCCTTTAAAATTTCTTTATCTATCCATCCTTCTCTCT
>CAZIMH010000400.1:0-2670 GCA_964540155.1 uncultured Saprospiraceae bacterium | reverse complement strand
GAGATGAATATCCTAAAGGAAATGCAAGTCAAGGTGTGCATGCCCAAGAATTGCAAGGGAGAACTATAGGCCAAGATTTTGTTCTGAAGGATGGGTGGAGGATGTATCATGGCACCAATATTCCTGGCTTCCCTTACCACCCTCATAGAGGTTTTGAGACGATTACCATTAATAAAGAAGGGGTCGTGGATCACTCAGATTCGCTCGGGGCAGCTGGACGTTTTATGGCAGGAGACGTGCAGTGGATGACAGCAGGAAAAGGCATTCAGCATTCAGAAATGTTTCCGATGGTGAACGAGGAGGAAGGTAATCCGCTAGAGATCTTTCAGATCTGGCTGAATCTGCCCAAGGTATCTAAGATGGTAGAACCCCATTTCAAAATGCTCTGGAACGAAGACATTCCAGTAATAGAACATATAGACACTAACGAGAAAGGCACCACAATTCAGCTGGTTGCGGGTAGTATCAATGATGCGGCTTCACTCTCACCTACACCTGACTCCTGGGCTGCTAATCCTGAAAATGCAGTCGGTGTCTATACAATTAAAATGGAAGCATGGGCCATTTGGACTTTACCGAAGACGAGCAGCGCAGCTAATCGTTCTGTGTTCTATTATACAGGCGAGTCCATAGAAATAGAAGGACATAATATTTCCGCTAGGCACTTAATAGAGCTCCAAGCGGGAGAGGACATAACAATCACTAATGGAAGTGTCGATTCATTCTTCCTGATTTTAGAAGGAAAACCCATAGGCGAACCCGTGGCACAACATGGTCCCTTCGTGATGAATACCCAGCAGGAAATTCGGGAAGCGATGGCGGATTATGGTAGAACGCAGTTTGGTGGTTGGCCATGGGTAGAACGCGAAGTGGTGCATGCTCGAGAGAAAGGTAGATTCGCACTGCATAGTAATGGGATGGAGGAGATTAAGTAATGGATTCTCAGTATAAGGAACGCCTAAGTATACATGCTAAATTTTACATGAGTTTCGTCTGAAACGGTATTAATTTTTACTATTTCAGACGAAACTCGTGTATTTAAATATGTTTTCTTCGTGCACGAGTTTCGTCTGAAATGTGCTATTTTTACCTACTTTCAGACGAAACTCGTGCAAATAAAAACAATGAAATTAGTAGGAAGAGAAAGGGAGCAGGACATACTAAGGCAGGCAATTGCTAAGGAGTCATCCCAGCTAATCGCTGTCTATGGAAGGAGAAGGGTTGGAAAAACCTACCTCATTGAAAATACACTGACCAAAGAAATAGTATATGATGCAACTGGAATAAAGGATGCAAGTATTCGGACGCAAATCAGCAATTTCAAAACACAACTGGAAAAACGATCTAAAAAATTTGTCAAATCACCAACTCCACAAAACTGGTTAGAGGCCTTCCAGTTACTACAAGAATACATTGAATCCAAAGGGAAGAAGAAAAAAGTAGTCTATATAGATGAGTTTCCTTGGTTCTGTGGCCAGCGGTCAGAATTTCTTTCTGTATTCGAACACTTCTGGAATAATTTCTGCGCTAAAAGAAACGACCTAGTGGTCATTGTCTGTGGGAGCGCAGCCTCTTTCATGGTGAATAAAGTAATCTACAACAAAAACGGCCTACACGGTAGAATCTCAACCTCTATAAGATTAATGCCATTTAATCTTCACGAAACTAAAGCCTACCTCAGATATAAGAAAATCAATTGGGACAACTATGATATTGTGCAATGCTATATGGCACTCGGTGGTGTTCCACACTACCTTAATCAACTTGACAAACGGTATACACTTCCCCAAAATATCGATAGACTTTGTTTCAAAAAAGGTGGACAGCTTGTGGACGAATTTGACCAAGTACTCATATCCCTTTTTACTAATTCGAGTCTTCATAAAAGCATCATAATAGAGTTAGCAAAGAAGCGGAAGGGGTTGTCGAGAAAAGTACTCAATAATAATCTAGGCAAAGGAAACAACAAAGCTTTCTCCACAGCAATCAAAGAACTGGAAGAATCAGGATTTATCCTAGAGTCTCCTTCCTTTGATCAGAAAGCGACAAAGAACTTATTTAGATTGAATGATGAATTTTGCTTTTTCTACCTGAAGTATATTTCGTCTAATAAAGGCCAGGGAGAGGGCACTTGGTTGCAATTATATAGCTCCCGATCCTTTGATTCATGGTCAGGTTTTGCATTTGAGATGCTGTGTATGAAACATACACCACAGATAAAGAAGGCACTGGGAATATCTAAGGTACGAACCACAACCCATAGCTGGACCTCCAAGGAAGCTCAAAAAAGCTATTCGAAAACAGGAACACAAATTGACATGCTATTAAAAAGGCAAGATAGAAGAATAGATATCATTGAAATGAAATTCTACAATAAGCCATATACAATCACAAAGAGTTATAGAGAACGTATGATTAATAAGAGAAACATCTTTGAAGAAGAAGGCAAGCCTGATACGGCATTGGCACTTATAATGTTAACCACAAAAGGTATTAAACAGAATGTACATAGTAATATACTTACAGATCATTTAGTAATGGATATTCTTTTTGAAAAAGACTGAAAAATTATAAGGCTGTAGTTACTCTTTTATTTACGAAACAATTAGTTATACATTAGATCTCAGTCACTTCCAGATACAAAGTATCGCTACTCACACCAGTAAATAT